>JAISPA010000120.1 GCA_031275255.1 Acidaminococcales bacterium
AAAGAGTATGTTTATTTTGTGCACAGTTATCACGCCGAACCGCTTGACCACAGCATTATAGCGGCGAGTACGGACTACGGAACAACGGTAACCGCGGCGGTTACTTGCAAAAATATATGGGCGACGCAGTTTCATCCGGAAAAATCGGGTGAGGCCGGGTTGAAAATATTGAGTAATTTTAAGGATGTGAAAGTATGATTGTTTTTCCCGCTATCGATATCAAAGACGGCAAATGTGTCCGGCTTACCCAGGGACGATTTGACCAGCAGACGGTTTTTTCCGATATTCCCGGGGAAATGGCAATCAAATGGCAGAAAGAAGGCGCCGAATATCTGCATTTGGTGGATTTGGACGGCGCTTTGACCGGTGTGCGCAAAAATATCGAAACCATCCGTGAAGTGCTTTATCTGGCGCACGTACCTGTGCAATTCGGAGGTGGAATACGCGATATAGCATCCATAGAGGCCATGCTGGAGTTCGGCGTAAAAAGAGTGGTGCTCGGTTCGGCCGCCGTGAGCAATCCCGCCCTGGTCAAAGAGGCTTGCAAAAAATACGGGGGTCAGGTAGTAGTGGGTATTGACGCGCGCGCCAATGAAGCTGCGGTCGAGGGCTGGAGCAAGTCCGGCGGCGTGAAAGCCGATGAATTGGCCAAACAGATGGCCGACGCCGGTGTGGAAAGGATAATTTTTACCGATATTGAGCGCGACGGCAAACTTTCAGGGGTAAATGCCGAAGACGCCGCCCGGATAGCGCGTGCGAGCGGCCTCAAGGTAATCGCCTCAGGCGGGGTAAGCAGCCGCGCCGACATAGAACGGCTTAAAAAATACGAAGCCGACGGCATAGAAGGGGTAATTATCGGCAAGGCGATTTATACAGGGGTGCTGAGTCTCGCGGACGCGATCAAAGCGGCAAGAGGAGAATAAAAGCATGCTGGCCAAACGAGTAATCCCTTGCCTCGACGTGCAGGCGGGACGGGTAGTCAAAGGCACAAATTTCGTTGGCCTGCGCGATGCCGGCGATCCGGTCGAGCTTGCCCGCAAGTATGATCAGGAAAGAGCGGACGAGCTGGTTTTTTTGGATATTACCGCATCGTTTGAGGAGCGCCGCAGCATGTACGGCGTCGTGCAGAAAACGGCCGGCGAAGTGTTCATGCCGCTCACGGTAGGCGGCGGCATAAGAACGGTTGACGATATGCGGGAGATGCTCAAATCGGGCGCGGATAAAATATCTCTCAATACGGCCGCCGTCAAGGACCCGTGGCTGGTCGCGCGCGGAGCGGATTTATTCGGCCGCCAATGTATGGTACTGGCTCTTGACGCCAAACGCGCGGGCGACGGCCGTTGGGAGGTATTCATCAACGGCGGGCGTACGCCGACGGGAATCGACGCGCTGGAGTGGGCGGTCAGGGAAACGGATCTGGGCGCGGGCGAAATACTGCTGACAAGCATGGATGCCGACGGTACCAGGGACGGTTATGATTTGCCTTTGACCCGCGCGGTCGCCGACGCCGTTGCCGTGCCGGTTATCGCCTCCGGCGGCGCGGGCGCGCTGGAACATTTTTACGATGTATTGACATTGGGCGGGGCGGATGCCGTCCTGGCCGCTTCTGTCTTTCATTACGGGCGCTTTAGTGTGCGCGCGGTAAAAGAATATCTTAAAGAACGGGGGGTACAGGTGCGTTTATGACTTTTACGGCGGACATGTTGAAATTCGATCAAAATGGCCTTATTCCCGCCATAGTGCAGGATATAAGCAGTCAGACCGTGCTGACGCTTGCCTACATGAACAAAGAATCCCTGCAAAAGACCATGGAAACAGGCTACACCTGGTTTTACAGCCGCAGCCGCAAAGAACTGTGGAACAAGGGCGCGACCAGCGGCAATGTACAAAAAGTATGCAGTATCAGTTACGATTGCGACGCCGACGCTCTTTTGCTCATGGTGAAACAGGCCGGCGTCGCTTGCCATGAGGGCAGTTTTTCCTGCTTTACCAACCTTCTGTGGCAGTCCCGCGACAAGCCGGAACTGCCGGCGGCCGCGCCCGAGAGTATGCCGGCGCTTCTCAACGATCTTTATCTGACGATAACCGAACGGCGCCGGACCGGAGACGAGAAATCCTACACCAGATATCTTTTTAACGCCGGACAGGATAAAATACTGAAAAAAGTCGGTGAAGAAGCGGCCGAAACCATTATCGCCTCTAAAAACCACGCGGCGGGGGAAATAATCTGCGAAATGGCCGACCTTTGGTATCATTGCTTGGTACTTTTGGCCTACCATGACATAAAGCCCAATCAATTGCTGCGCGAATTGTCGGACCGACGGAAATAGCCCCGCCCGCACCTTGCGCGCCCGCGCGCTTTTCAAAAGGGCAAATTTTGTCAATGATAAAAAATGGCAAACGCGACAAAAAATGTTAGGAAGTGTTGCCCATGGTGGTAGTATTAGCGAAAATTCCAGTCAAACCGGAACGGCAGGCGGAATTCATTGCAATGGCGCAGCCGGTTATTGCCGCTACCCGCAAGGAAAAAGGCAATATCAGCTATACGCTTTACAAAAGCACGGAAAACGAGTATGACCTTATTTACGTTGAAGAATGGGAAAGCAAAAGCGATCTGGCTCTGCATCTTAAATCCAGGCATTTGCAAAAATTCAGAGAAGCGCGGGCCGGCCTGATGGCGGGCGAAACAAGCGCCAAAGTCTACGAAATAGCGAAAACCGCCGGCCGCTGAACGTTGCGGCTGGTTTGCCAAACAAAAACGTTTAAGAGGTGCTTAACCATGGTGATAGTATTAGCTAAAATACCGGTCAAGCCGGAGCGGCAGACGGAATTTCTGCGGCACGCGCGGGTGATGATCGACGCTACGCGCCGGGAGAAAGGCAATGTCAGTTATACGCTTTATAAAAATACCGAAGACGAGCGCGAATTTATTTATGTAGAAGAATGGGCGGACGAAGAAGCTTTCGACGCGCATTTAAAAACCCGGCATTTCTCCGATTTTAAAGCGGCTGAAAAAGAATTGCTGGCCGCCGCGGGCAGCGTCAAGGTATACAAGGCTGCGGAAGCCTAAAGGATCGGTAACAAAAGGCGTCCTGTATAACAGGACGCCTTTTGTTTTCAGGACACAGTTATTCGCAGAGCGTGCAATATGTGCCAAACCCCCGCAAAATCCACGCGCGGCTGCCACAGGGGAAAAGTAATTAATACTGTTCCTGACTAAAATCGCGGCATCTTTGCGGCTGCTTTGTTCGGAAGGGGAAGCATCCGTTCCCCGTTCCCCCTGCCGCTTTGGGAAAACGGGAGCGAATTGGCCGAGGCCGCTTGCCTTTTTTTAGCGAAGCCGGGAAACAGGGATTTTACTGTTTGAGCGCAGCGAGTTTAAAAACCCTCCCGGCAAGCTTGAAACGTGCCGGCCAAGGGCATTGAGCGACAGTTTCCCAAAGGGAAAAAACTACTTGGCGCATTGCTTGGCTTCCCCCATCTGTGTGAAATCATTATGATCGTCAGGCGTGGCGGCAGGCGGAGCATCACTATCAACTGGCTTTCGGCAACTGTATGAAGTACAATGATATGAACCAAAAAAGAGAGAAACCCAAGACCCGATATGGTAAGATGGATTTACCATAA
Source organism: Acidaminococcales bacterium (assembly GCA_031275255.1). Lineage (GTDB taxonomy): Bacteria > Bacillota > Negativicutes > Acidaminococcales > JAISLQ01 > JAISLQ01. Next base: position 3,628 of record JAISPA010000120.1, read on the forward strand.
AAACATCGCCATAGGAAGGAGGGTTTCTCAATGAACAGAGTAACACAGGAAGCAAAAAGCCGTCAAGCGGTAGTCGTGTGCGCAGGCAAAAAAGGAAAAAGTTACGCGGCGC
>JAISPA010000144.1 GCA_031275255.1 Acidaminococcales bacterium
CCGGCCTTGACCTGCGCCGCGCGAAACTTCTCCCCCGGTTCGGCGGGCGTGCCGCCATATTCTTTCACCGCCTCCTCATAAAGCGCGGATAGCGCCTTGCCCTGCTGACTCAAAACAAAACCGGCCAGCCTGTTCGCCACCTCGTTGTCTCTAACCCCGGCTTCAACCAAAACCTTCCTGTATTCATCCGCCACCGCCGGATCGAAAGCCACCCCGGCCCCGGCAAAAGCCGGCGCCAGGTTAAGTTCCGGCGCGGGACTCTCTCCCGCCTGCGCTTTTGCCGGCCCCCGTTCACCGGCAGGACTTTGGTTTGCTGCCGGTTCCGGCCGGGCCTGGTCGGGCGCCTCTGCCGATATTCCCTGCACAGCCGCCGCCTGCGTCGCCGGCGCCTGTTGCATCCCCTGGTTTACATTATCTTCCGCCATTTAACTGCCTCCTTTTTATCCCGTCCCGGCATCGGGTCCTCCCCGCGCCGGGAGTTTTGGAATGCGGCAATAAAGTGCCGGACGCTATGCGCGGCGGGGCTCCCGCCGGGGATAGTACATTCCGGTACAGACCCGAGGAAACGCAGCCGCAACAAAGCAGACGGCGCTTTATTGGCCGTTATTCTTAAGACTCTCCACTAAATCCTCCGCCACCGCCTGTCTTTCCGTCTCCGCCAAAAGCAAAAGCTGCGAAAAGCGCTTGTCCGCCTCGCGGGCCTTGTCAAAGAACTTTAAAACCGCCACACGCCGCCCCTCGTTGAAATACGTCTCGGCGTCATTCGTGAACGTGGAGCGGTTGCGGAAATTCTCCGCCTGCAGCATGGACAGCAGCCAGCGCCCGCGCCTGTCCTCCAAAACAAAAGCGAACGCCTCTTTATCAAGCCGCTCCAGTTCCGCCTCATAGCGCGCCATAGCCGCGCCGGACAAAGCGAACCGGCTCTTTTCCTTACTCATCCGCGCCGCCTCCCGTCGCCGTAAGCAGCGCCGCCAAGGCCGGATTGTCGTTTTGCCCCATTTCCATCACATTCCGGGCGGCATTGGTGTAGCTTTCCACCGCCGGAGCGACCCTGGCCTCCCGTTCGGCGGCGGCCGCCGCCTGCGCCTGCTCGGCCAGCGCCTCAAGTTCCTCCCGGTACGCCTCCGGCGACTTTAAGAGCTTCGCATCCACCCCGGTTTTCCCGGCGAACGTCCGCATAAACGCCTCCGCGTCTATGAGCTTGAACGTCTCCGGCATAAACTGCGCCATATTGGCCACCATCGAAAGCAGCATATTCATATTGTCAAGCCCGGACATCTTCTGCGCCTGCGCCAGGGGGCCGGTATACTCGATCGCGATTTCCGAGCCCTGATAACCCCCGTCAATCCCCGCAAAAGGCGGGAAAACCCCGTGCCGCTCCAAAATGGCGTAAACCCTTTCGATAATCGCGCTCAAAAACTCCGTATTAAGCCTCTCCGTCACCGGCCCCAATTGCTGCAGCCTCTCCTGATTGCGCAAACTCAGCTCGTAAGCCGTGCGCTGCCCGCTCTGCAAAGCCTCCTGATCGAGCATCGTAAAAAGATTCACATTGTAAGCCCGGTTAATCTTGTCCCTGACCCCCTCGCCGATCTCAAAAAGCTGCTGAAAAACCGGCGCCAAAGCAAACAGCGCCTCCGCTTTCATCCCCTGCGCGCGGTTGCGCGACACCCCGCCCGGCGTAAAATCCACCTCCATATCGGCCGGCACCTGCAGCGGCGGATCAACGAAAAGCTGCGCGTTGCGGAATGCGTCCTCCAGCACCCGGTAAAGCATGCGCGCGTCTGAATCCGCGTACCAGCCGGGCCCCAGCCCGTAAGCCTGGCTGCCGATCACCTGATAGCGCGCGATCGCCACCGGGAAATCCCGAAACCCCGACACCCGTATAAATCCTTCCCCGGACTTGTCCAGCCAGTAATAAGACGCCCACTCCTGAAAACTACTGTTCAGCTTGTTAAGGTCGTAGTCGGCGTTCTTTTCCACCAGCCAGCACACATCAAAGGCCTGCCGCAGGCCGCCGCCCTCTTTCACCGCATTCTGCACACTCTGCGGCAAAGACTCCATCCCGAACCGCCGGCAAAGCTGGTAACCCGTCATTCGCCGCCTTACCGCGAAACAATCCGGTAGCCCCGTATGATCCACCTCGTAAGCATAACAACCGATTGGATAATTCTCAAACCGCACACCCCGGAACGCATCCTCGAATATCCCCACCGGCGCCTGGCCGAACGGCAGCTCCATAAACGCCCCGTGCGCGGCGTTGTAAAAATTGCTCCCGTTCAAAACACGGTTCAAGAGTTCAAGACGCGCGTCAAGGCCCGTGCGCGCCGCCCAGTCCCCCTGCAGCGCCTCCTCGGCGAACTGCAGGCGGAACCACTGAATACTCTGCGGCGTCGCGCCGGACATCATCCCGCCGGCAAAAACAAGGCAGGCTCGCCACGCCTCACCGTCAACCACCTCCCGGTCGCGCTTTTGCCCCTGCCGCTCCTCGTCGCGGTCAATAAACTCCCCGGCGAAAGGCAGCTGCTTGTCGCGGATGCGCAGCCATTCAAAGCGGTGGTTTTGGAAAACCGGGTTGTTGAACAGCCAATGGAAGCGTTGCGCCACCCTCGCAAAAACCCCCGGCGCCGGCGCCGGGCTCTTAAACGCCGCGCCGGATCTGTCGGCGGCGAGCGAAGCAACTCCAGTATACTGGGCCGTCATTTCCCCACAATCCCCTTGCTGAACGTATCCCCCGTATCGCGGTCTTTCAGCTTTGTCCACCAATACCCTTTCTTTTTCGCGTTCGACGCCAGTTTCGTAACCTCCGACGCCGTATCCTGTTCCGTCGACACATTCTGCGCCACCGCCGCCGCAGGCGCCGGCGCCGAATACGAGCCGCCCCCTTTTCCGCCCTTGGCCAGCCCCGCCAGCACCGGCAGCAAAAAAACAAGGCGCATCAACCTCCAAAACCTGCCCGACATCTCTCAACCACCTCTTCTCACAAAGTCTTAAAAATACTGAACCCCTTGCCCTTAGCCGGCAAACTGCCCGGCAACACCCTCCGGGCGAAAGTCAGGGCCAGGGCGTCCGCCCGGTTGGGCGAGGCCAGACCCCGCTTCTTCATATCATCCTTGGATTCCAGCTGCAGCTTGCCCGCCCGGTTGACAAACGCCTCCGGCCGCACAAGCTCGTCGCGCAGCACCTGATCATCCGGCGGCAAAGCCCCGCCTTCGATCAGCCACTGCCTCATCTCGCCCCACATCTCGGCGCGGCGGTTGGCGTAATAACCGTCATAAGGCTTTCCCGCGAAACTAATCAGCGCCCAATTGCGCCCCAGCCCCTTACCGGCCGAATACACCCCCGTACCGAATCCCTCGTCGATATTCACCGCCGCCGCCTTGTACTCATCCTCAAAACGCGCGATAATCCCGGCCATCCGCGCGTCGTCGTCATTTTTCGCAAACCGCGCCAGCATCTTGCAAAAAAGCCCCTGGCGGAGGAAAACCACAAACTCGTCCGAACCCGTCCAGGACGGATCCACCCCGATGATCACCGGCGCCGCCCTTATCTGTTCCTCGCGCAGCAGCACCCGTTGCGCCTTATCCGCAATGGCAGACGAAATAAACTGATTTTCCCCGGCGGACGGGAACACCCCGCGGACGCGCACCTTCACGAAATCGCTGTCCTCGCCGTAATCTTCGATCCACTGCCCAATCTGCTTCTTGTTCGTCATCTTCACCTTGCGGCTGTCGATCTGGCGGGTAGACCAGCGGTGGCGCAGCCGGTGAAAACAATCGAAAAAGCGCCCGGCCCCGCGCGTCGGATTGCCGAAGGCGAAAAAAAGCATCTCCGTATCCTCGTCCGTCAAAGCCCCCTCCGTAACTTCCCAGATCACATCGGGAATCGCGGAAGCCTCGTCAAACACAATAAGAATACGCTTGCCCTTGTTGTGAAGACCCGCGAAAGCCTCCGTATTGCGCTCCGACCAGGCCACCATATCCACCCGCCAGGTCTTGTCGTGTCCCGGCTGCGACGAAAACAGCGCCGTCGCCGTAAAAGTGAAAAGCTCGCGCGCGATAAACAGCCGGTGCCACTTCGCCAGCTCCGCCCAGGTCTTCGTTTTAAGCTGCGTCTCCGTATTGGCCGTCACCACCCCCTTGGTCTCCTCATGCGTCGACAGCGCCCAGAGGATAAGCCAGGAAACCAGGGCGGACTTGCCGATACCGTGACCGGACGCCACCGCCTCGCGGATCGCCGCAAAAGGCGAAAGCAGCTTGTCCCGGACCGAACGCAGAACATCCGCCTGCCACTCGTCCGGGCCGCTGAAACCGGTCAGCGCCCCCTCGCCCCAGGGGAAAGCGTAATGCACAAACCGCAGCGGATCGTGGGCCATCGCCCCCAAATCGTTGATCAGGCTCCTCAAATCATCACCTTGCATCTTTTATCCTCTCCCGCGCTTTCATCAATTCGTCGGCAAAGGCTTCCGCACCGGACAAATCCGACTTATCCGCAAACAGCCCCAAATGCTTGCCTAAAAGCTCCGCCGCTTTCAACCTGTCCCGGATATTGGCTTCCTCATTGCGCAAGATTTCTGTTACAACCATCAAAACACCGGCCTCGCCGGCAATAAGACCGTCTTTGCCGTCATGCGCGCGCTGCGGCGGCCCTGCCAAACAATCAGTCACCCTGTCCCCTCCCTTTCTTTAACAACACTGCGCGGACCTATCCCAAGCCACCCTATAGCCGGCGGCGGCCAAAGGGCGGCTCAGTTCAGTTTTTCCCCGCGCCGCTCAAATGGCAAGAGCGCCCGCCTTGCGGCGAACGCCCTCATATCCAGTTTATATTATAGCACAGGCCGATGTATTATTTGTATTGAACCAAATACAATACAAGACTAATTGACAGTAAACATAAAAGTCAGTAAGATTAAAACAGGTGAGTTTACCTTGCCGGCGAGGAGGATTATTCAAGTAACAAAGCGCTGTAATTTCACCTTCAGGCGTTCTTGCCGCCGCGCGGCAAAGCGGCCGGGAACGTTGTTTTTGGAAATTTTCTTAGCACAGGACGCGTTTTTGCAAAGAAACGCCTTTCACAGATTACAAATTTCAATACTATTCCCTGACTAAAATCATGGCATTTTGCGGCTGATCTTATCCGTATTTTAACCGGGGAACAGTATAAAACCTGAAAAGCAGCAAATAATTAATTGATTGTGGGGAAATTCATGGCTAAAAAAGAATCCGGCAGGAGATTTATCAGCATAAGGGTAAAGCTTGTACTCTTAATTGTCTTTCTCATTGCGGCAGCGGTTTCGTCGGTAGAATTTTACAGTTACCGCTCCAGCGTGTCTGAGCTTGAAGACATAGAAAAGCGCGATCGCATGAGCGTTGCCAGCTTAACGGCCTCCCGCCTCAGCTCGGAACTTTTGCGTACGGCCGTCGTGGCCGAAACCGCCGCGCTCAATACAATCTTCGCTTCCGACGATTTTAAAGGCATCGTAGCGGCTTTAAGTACAATAAAAAACAGCAACAAAATTTTTTCCGTTGTCTTTCTCATGGACGAAAAATTCAACCGGATTAACCATTTGGGCGAATGGGCCAACCTTGCCACAAGAGTATACGCGCAAAAAGCCAAAAAAACCAAAGAAACCGTTATCTCGGATGAGATAATCCTGTCCGCCACGACCGGCAAGCCGTCAATTGTAGTTATCGCGCCCGTAAGGGCCGGCGCCGGTCGGGAAAGATATATCGGCATCACGATCAGCGTGGAAAACCTTCAGAAAATCATCATGGACGCCAGAGAAAGCAGCGATACTTACGCCTTTGCCTTTGACGGTGATTCCGGCCTTGTTTTCGCCCACCCGAACACCAATTACATAGGCGTTTTAAAACTTATCAATCCCGATCCGGCGGCCAAAATACAAGTGGCCCCTGATTTGCAGGAAATGGCGAAAAGCGCCTCCGCCGGCAATTCCGGCATTAAAATATATGAATTTGAAGGCGTAAGGGCAATCGCGGCCTACGCCAACATCCCGGGGACATCGCTGGGCGTGGTCGCCCGCATGAGTTATTACGACGCCATGAAAACCGTGCGCGCCCGAAGGGATCTCGCCGCCGCAATATCCGTCGTCGCGATAATTTTCAGTATTTTCGTCGCGTCATTTAGCATCAAGTTCATCATCGGCAAGATCCAAAAGATCATGATCCAGGCCACGGCTATTTCCGGGGGCGATTTTACCATGGTGGACGCAACGGCGGCCGGCGGCGACGAATTAGGGCGCCTGCAGGAAATATTCATGAATATGGCCGGGACGCTGCATGATTCCATGCAGCAAATAGACTGCGCCGCGGAAGATATCGCCGCCGCCAGCCAAAAACTGGAAGAGCACCTGAACCAATCAGCCAAGGCCTCCGAACAGATTGCCCTGGCCGTGTCCCACGTGGCGCAGGGCGCCGCGGACCAAGTCGCGGTAGTCGATGCCGCCGTTGCCACGGTCGGCTGCATAGGCGACGAGATAATCGATATTGAACACAACGCGGTTGCCGTGGAGCAGGTTATCCAAAACACCGCCTCCGTCGTTGCCGAAGGCGGCAAAACAATAACCCTGGCCATTAATTCCATTGCCAACATCGACGCCAACATACAAGAAACAGCCGAATCCATAAAAAACCTGGAAACCTTCTCGGAAAAAATCAGCCAGATTGTCGTAACGATTTCCGACATTGCATCCCAGACCAACCTTTTGGCGCTCAACGCCGCCATTGAGGCGGCCCACGCCGGGGAACACGGCAAAGGCTTCTCCATCGTCGCGGAAGAAGTCAGGAAACTTTCCGAGCAGGCGCAGCATTCGGCAGGCGGCATTTCCAACATCATCGGCGACATACAGTCTCAGATCCAAGTCGCCATAAACCAAATGGAAAAAAGTTCCGGCGAAATACAAAACGGCCGAAAAACAGTATCCAACGCGGGCGAATCTTTCTACGGCATCCGGCGGCAGATAAACGACATGACCGACGCCGTCAGGGAAATTGTGCAAAGCATTAACGTGCTGGCCGTCACCAAAAATGAAGTCGTCTCGTCGGTGGAAAAAATCAAAACCATTTCCCAAAACGCCGCCGCCAGCAGCCAGGCCATCTCGGCTTCCACCGAGCAGCAGTTGACCGGTATGAGGGAAACTGTTTCTGCGGTTGAAACATTAGCCGACCTTTCCAAACAGCTAAAAATCATGCTGGAACAATATAAATTTTAGCGCTGAGTCCGGGCTGCGCAACCCGCGCCGCCCGTATAGCCGGCTTCAGTTTGCCGTAAGGCAAAAATCAAAAATCCGCTTGACAGCAAAAATTAATTGTGTTAATCTTTGCTTGAAGTTCCTTAACAAATTAATACAACGCACGGCAGATGCCCGCAAGGGCTTAATAAGGAAATTCGGTGTATTGGCGGCAGCGCCACATATACCGATACGGTTACGCCGCTGTAAGGTAGAGCGAGGATAGGAACCGCCAAGTTAAACGGTTCTGAAAGGTCACTGGGATAAGGTATGCGACGACGGAAGTCGTCGAGTAGCTATCTTCGGGAAGGCTTTCCAAACGATGAAACCCGAGTCCAGAAGAATTGTCTGCCGGAGTATCACTGATTGATCCGCGGAATACGGAGAGGTGGTATAGGTGGACGTTCTCACTTTGCCTTAAGCGAGCCTCTTTGACACGGAGGCTCGTTTTTACGCGCTTTCACGCCAAAGAAGGGAACAGCCATACGGTAATTCCATCCTCTTTGTATTAACGCAAAGAGGGTTTTTGTATTTTTGGCCGAAAGTTTCACGCCTTTTCCGTTAAGAAAAATATGAACGAATGGCTGCGTATAATTATAAGCTA
>JAISPA010000163.1 GCA_031275255.1 Acidaminococcales bacterium
ATCTTCCAGAAATCCGAAAGCAAAGGTAATGCCGAACACAAAGCCCGCCATCTGGATGGCAAAAACAAAGGTGTTCAATATGCCGCCAACCAGGAGGGACGTCAAAAAGCGGGGAATGCCCGCGCTTTGCAAAAAATCGGTCACAGGCGGTCCAAGCAGGGAAGGTATCATCTTCGCGATTTCGCTGATTATCCCAAAAGGTATCATTGCCGCAATCAGTCCCGCGACAGCAACGCCAATCGCAATGAGTTTTCCCCTGACATTGCTTATGGCGGCACGGTCAAACCGGGAGAGGGCGGCGGCGTTTTCTTTTGTTTTCTTCACCGCGCCGTCAAGAAGGGTTTCTATCCATTTGAATTTGATGTCCGCCGCCGTGAGTATATCGGATTCTTCCGTCCCATCGCAGAAGGCCGGCGGGGTTTTGATGGTCGTTCCGGCATTTTCAAGCGCGGCGTAAAACGCGCCGTAGCCTTTCGGATCGGATGCAACAAAGGAAACGACCGGAATACCGAGCCGTCTTTCCAACAGTTTCGCGTCAACCGCTATCCCCTTATCTTTCGCAACATCCATCATGTTGAGCAGGAGGATTGCCGGCACATTGAGCAATGCGAAATCGGCAAGCATATACAGGCTTCGCTCCAACTGCGAAGCGTCCGCGAGAATGCACACAATGTCCGCCTCGCCCCCGGCAATGTAATCACGGGTAACTATTCCTTCGTCCGAACCGGCGGAAAGAGAGTAACTTCCGGGCAAGTCAACGGCAATATACTGTTTGCCTTTGTGCCTGAAGCCGCCCTCTTTTTTTTCGACGGTTTTGCCGGGCCAGTTCCCCACCCGTTGATGACCCCCGGTGAGGGTGTTAAACAGCGTTGATTTTCCGGAATTGGGCTGCCCTAAAAAGGCAATGGTACGGGCGTTTGTTCTTGCACGTCCGGCACCGGCTTTCCCGGTTTTCGTCTCTTCGCAGCTTTCGCGGCTCATTCGATCACCTCCAGCCATATTTTTTCCCCCTCGCGCCTGCTGACGGCGATCATCGTATCCCTGCTGTAGAGCAGGACAGGCTGACGGCTTTTGTTGCGCAGTATTTCAACATGACAACCCGGCGTTAAACCAATAGCGCTAATGCGGCTTAAGAACCAGGCGTCGCCATCCAGCGCGGCGACAATGCCCTTTTGTCCGTCTTTTAGCTTCGTTACGTTTTTCATTGTACTCCTCCTTAGCAAATTTTAGTAAGTTAGTTTACGCTAACTCATGCGGTCAATTAAACTCGGCGCGCTCCATGCGGAAACACTCCGAGTTTATAAGAATCAGGCCGTATTTTTGGCGTTATCAAACACTTTCTCTATTCCCGCATTCACTGCGTCCAAGAAATCAAGAACAACCTGCGTCTCGTTTACATTCAAGCGGTTCATAAACTCACGCAAAGCAGAGAGCATATTTTCATGGTGCCTTTGATGTCCCCGGCAGACCATTTCCCCCAAGGCGGTGAGGCGAGAAAAGACTTCCTTCCGGTTGCCGGGTTTTTTATAAGTTTCTATAAGCCCCTTGTCAAGCAATTTTTTTGTAACTTGGCTTACCGCCCCACTGGTCATCCCCAAATGCCGGGCCAATTCACTTACATTTACCCCCTCCTGCGACTTTATGGTTTCAAGCAAGTGGACTTGCGCATGATGAAGCGGGAAATCCACCCCATAAAGCCACGAAGTCTCCATTTCCTGGGTAACGAGATTCGCCATCTTATAGAATTTTGCAGTCAAAATTTTTATATTTTCCATAGTAACTATATTATATAGTAGCTAAATAAAATGTCAAGGGTTTTTTGCCCCTTTCCCAAGTCAGTTGAAAATTAATTCCAGTTGGCTATCTCAACGCTGAACCGCCGCTTTTAAACGTCGGGCAACAGGACCTTTCAACTAATACTAATATCCAATAATTCAGTAGAATACAACGCAAAAAGTATTGCTGGGCGCAATCGGATTCTATCTACTTTTTAATAGAAGATTGGTATTATTTATAAACGCTCTTTTTTACATAAACAATCCCGTCCATAATCCGGCGGGCCGTGCGATAAACACCGATGCGCTTCATGCGGACCTGTCCGTCTGAAACGTCGGCGTCCGACTCCACCGCGATGACGCCGCCCGGGTGTCCGATGTTGACGGTAACGCGCGCTTTGGCCGCGTCGGACAAAGCCTGCCAGGCCACGCTGCCCGGAATACGTACTGCCGCTCCGGTACACACTGTGCCTGTTACGGGATAGGTCTTATGCATCCGCTGCATAAACACCAGGCGCGCCACCAAGTCAACGTCGGCGCCTTTCACCGGCTGACCGCTGATACTTATATAATCGGCGCTGCGGCTGACAATAGCGAAAAACGGGTTGTAGGGGCTGCGAACAACCGAATCTTCAACCTTGTCAATAAACCCAATCCGCAGGGCCGCCTCGGCGCGAATTCTTTCTATGACAGCCATCAGCGGCTTGTTTCCTTCAATCTCCTGGGGCGATTCTGTCCCTTTCAGCCCCAGGCTCCCCGCCTCAATAAACACCGTAGTGGTACCCGCGTCCACAATCGACATCGCGTACTGTTTTCCGTCAATACGGAAAATATCCTGCGCGCGGCCGGTGGGGAGCAGCTTGCCGGTAAAGGCCCCTACTGTGTCGGCCCAGTCCAGCGTAATCTTCGCGCCGGTCCCCGGAACGCCGTCAATTGCGAAATCACCCTCCGCCATCGCTTTGCCGTCCTTGACCGGAACTTCCGCCACCAGAATATTATCGCTATTGGTCAGATGAATGCGTACCGTTGTAACCGGTTCCACCGGCGCCACCATCCCTTCGTCGATGGCAAACGGCCCGACCGCCGAAGAAATATTGCCGCAGTTACCGCCATAGTCAACGACGTCGGTGTCAAAGCTCACCTGACCGAAGGTATAGTCCACATCGGCGCCCTCCCGCGTGGAGGGCGAAATGATCGCCAGCTTGCTGGTCAGAACGTCGGCGCCGCCCAGTCCGTCAATCTGCCGCACATCCGGGCTGCCGAAAATCGCCCTGATCACCGCATCCCTTTTCACCGGATCTTGCGGCAGCTCGTTTTTTCTTATAAATACCCCTTTGCTGGTCCCGCCACGAACCAGCGCGCAACGCAGCATTTCCATATCCTGATACATTCGCTTGTCCTCCTTTTATATCTTAATTGGTCCTTCGGCGCGGCCGCAGGGACGTGCCCGTCACTTTCGTTTGTCACCGCCGTACTTTTCTTCAGCGGCGCGAATCTCATCCAGCCCGATAAAACGGTTAAAATCCGGGAAGGGCAGCATTTTGCCCTCAATAAGATGCTCGGTCGTGCCTGTCTTTTTGAGTTCCCGAAGATAATCCGTCACCGCTTTTGCACAAATATAAGTGGACGCGACGCAGAAAATCACGAGATCATAGCCGAGAGCCTGCAACTCCTCTACGCTCTTAAGCGGCGTACGCCCCCTTTCCAGCATGTTGGCCAGCACCGGCACGTTAAAACTGCCGGTTATTTGTCTCATCTCATCCTCGCTCTCGGGAGATTCGATGAACAGCACATCTGCGCCGGCTTTTTCGTAAAGCTTTCCGCGGCGGATAGCTTCTTCAATGCCGTGATTGGTTCTGGCGTCGGTGCGGGCAAGAATGACAAAATCCCTGTCCTTGCGCGCATCAACGGCTGCCTGAATTTTGCCGGCCATCTCCTCGGCCGGGACTACTTCACGGCCAAGCATGTGTCCGCACTTTTTGGGCGCAACCTGGTCTTCAAGCTGAATGGCCGCAACTCCAGCCGTCTCATACTCGCGCACCGCCCGCTGGACGTTGACCGCATTGCCGAAGCCGGTGTCGCCGTCGGCAATCACCGGGATATTGACCGCTCCGGCAAAGCGGCGCGCCTGATAAGCCATTTCGCTCATGGTCAGCAAGCCAACATCGGGCTGGCCCAGTAAACTGGCCGCAGCGCCGTACCCGGTGAGGTAGACGGCGTTAAACCCGGCGGCTTCCACCAAACGGGCGCTCAGCGCGTCGTGTGCGCCGGGCGCAACCAGAATTTCTCCCTGTTGCCCCTTTTCCAAAAGTTTTCTAAGTTGTGTTGTCGCTTTCATTGATCATCGCTCCTTTCGCTTTATTATTTAAATGTAAATGCGGCTGCCCTGTAATTCGGCGCCGGCGTAAGCCTGCGTCATCGTGCGCCTGCCTGACACAGGCGCGTTTTATTTATAACGAACGGAAATACTGCCGCCTCGCGCCGGGCGGGCAAGGCGGACAAAACTACCGCTTTTTCTGGGCGGAAAGCACCCGGCGCGGATTATACCGCTAAAGCGCGCTTTCCGAAAAACAGCAGTATATCCCCGCCCTGCCCGCCGTCGCCGCAAAACAAAGGCCGTCCGCTCCGTCTTTCAGTCGGTTGCTGACTGCGTAAGGCCGGCTTTGGCGCAAAAGGCCGTCTTTCAATTCCCAGCGGCAGCCGGCCAAAGTCGCCCGCGCCGCGCTTGAAAGCGGCAAAAGCGAGATAACTTCCGGCTTTTTAAAAAACCTGACGCTGATTTTTTCCGCCCGGCCGGCAAAAATCAGCGTTTCATATTGATCCGCCGCTATCAGCGGGCCGCCAATGCTTTGCCTGCAGCCGGACAAGGTAAAAAGCGCGCTGAACGCGTGGTCCAGCCGTCCGCCGAAGACGCCGGTCGCGACAAGCGACCCGCAGTCTTTTTGTTTTTTCAAATAAATA
>JAISPA010000241.1 GCA_031275255.1 Acidaminococcales bacterium
GATGTCTTACGCGATTTATATGCCTTTCTTTGACAATGAGCGCAAGATTCAAGGCATTGTCTTAGGCGGGATCACGAACGATGGCGCCATGATTTATGACCAGCTGCCCGATGCGTTCCTGCCCTCTTTTTTGGTGTACTGCCAAACCATGAACGGCATTTACAACAACCTGGCCGCCATTGAGCGGGCAAAAGCCGCCGACAAGGCCAAGAGCCGCTTCCTTTCCAATTTGAGCCATGAAATACGGACGCCGATGAACGCGATCATCGGGATGGTGCAGATCGCCTCGCACAGCGCGGAGCCAAGCGAATTGAAAAAATGCATTGCGCAAATCAACATTTCGTCACAGCATCTGCTGGGGCTTGTGAACGACGTGCTGGACATGTCCAAAATCGAAGAGGGAAAACTGGCGCTGGAGAACGCGCCTTTCGTCCTGAACGAGATTTTGGACAACATAGTCGGCAGTTTGCGCTCGAGCGCGACAAACAAAGGGCTGAGCCTGTCGCTGGACATAGATACGGGCGACGGGCGCCCGCTCAGGGTTTGCGGCGATTCCATGCGGCTGTCCCAAGTATTGATAAACTTTATTTCCAACGCGGTCAAATTTACAAATAGCGGCGGCTCTGTGACGCTGGAGGCGAAAGTTTTGTCCCGGGACAATGAAAAGGCGCTGGTTTCTTTCGCCGTGTCCGACACCGGCATAGGAATGCCGGCGGATGCGCTCTCGCGCATCTTTTCCCCGTTTGAGCAGGCGGACGCCAGCACGTCGCGCAAATACGGCGGGACGGGGCTGGGCCTGTCCATCTGCCAGAACATCGTGAAGCTGATGGGGAGCGACGTCAACGTGGAAAGCGAAGTGGGCGCAGGATCCCGGTTTTCTTTCAAGGCATGGCTTGCGCTGGACAAATCTGCGCCGGCTGCGCCCTATGGCGGCGCGGGCGAAGAACCTGCGGCGCGGGACTTCTCCGGCAGCCATATCATGATCGTGGACGACGTCGATATAAATCGTGAAATCATTTTGGCGTTTCTTGACGGCACCGGCGCGGAGTGCGAATGCGCCGCCAATGGCCGCGAGGCGGTGGAACTTTTCGCAAAGTCCGGGAACGGCTATTACAACTTGATCCTGATGGACGTTCAAATGCCGGTACTGGACGGCTGCGACGCGACGCGCGAAATCCGCGCGCTGCGGCGTCCTGACGCCAAAACCGTCCAGATCATAGCTATGTCGGCAAACGTATTTAAAGAAGATCTTGATGCGGTCATTGCCGCAGGCATGAATGGACACGTCGGAAAACCTGTGGATTATGATGTGGCGATGGACGCCATAGCCGGTGCGCTTCGGAAAAGCGCCGGGTAGGCGGGCGCATTCGCTTCCTGCACCACCGGGCGCGCGGCGCCCTCTGCCGGAAAGCGGCCCAAACACGCGGCGCAACCGCCAAAACAAACGAATATAAGGCGTATTCCCAAAAACGGAATGCGCCTTATATTTGTCCCCGGCTAAAGCCATGGCCAAGCTTTGCGCGATGATTTGCCGCCCGGCGCGGCGAAAAAACAGGCGAACTTAATGCCCCGCAATACTTAAAAGTTTACCAAACGCCGGTCTTTTTCCCGCCGGGCGGTGCCGCAAAGCCTATCCTAACCTGCGAAAGCCAAAGAAGGCAGTAAATTGGCCGCAAATATGCCATGCTTTTGACCGGTAAACAGCATTGCTTGGGATATGCCTGCGGATTGGCCGCCGGTGGGGTTAATACTGAGCTAACCTGCCCGCTTTGCGCCGCCTTGCGCCATGATTTTATCGACTATCAGGGCAAACAGCCGCTCCGCCGGCAGACTAGCCGCCGCCAGGACGGTGAAAATCGTAAGAGTCAGGCCTTGCGGCACCTTGATCAGCAAAAATTCGTGAAAAAAGAGCATCCCTCCAAAAAAACCGACGGTTGTAGCTGCGCATAATACCGCCCGAAATTTGTCAAAAGGCCGGCTGGCCTTAAATACGGCCTGCACGCCGATAAACCCGATCAGCCCGTACAATATGGTTATCGACTCTACGCGCGCCAGGTCAAACCGGGCCGCAAGAAAATGCGTCGAAAGCACGGCGAGAATAACGGTCAGGGCGTTGGGGAAAGCCCGCCGCAATACTGTAGGCAAAAAGGCGCCGGTAATTTTCTTGTTGTCTTTTTGAAAGGACATGGAAAAAGAAGGAAAACCCTCTATGGTCAGGTCCATGAGCGTACCTTGCAGCGGTATGAGTGGGAAAGGTATGTTGAAGACAACGCAAAGCGCGCTCAAAAGCACCGAGTAAATGGTTTTGACAAAAAATATGCCGGCCGCCCTCGTAATATTGTTGACAACCCGACGCCCTTCCGCCAGCACGTAAAGCAGAGAGGAAAAATCGGAATTGAGCAGTACCAGCTTCGACACCTGACGGGCGGCGTCGCTGCCCTCGGCGAGCGCCACGCTGCAGTCAGCCTCGCGCAGGGCCAGCACATCGTTCACTCCGTCGCCGGTCATGGCGACTGTGTGCCCGTCCTCTTTCAGCGCCTTGACGATGAGTTTTTTCTGCTGCGGGGATACCCGCCCGAAAACGCTGTATTTGACCGCCGCCCGCTTGATGTCGCTTTCCTGCACATATTCCGACATATCAACGAAATTGGCGTAGGTTTCCAGGCCGGCTTTTTTGGCTATGGCGGAAACGGTCAGCGGGTTGTCGCCGGAAATAATTTTTATTTCCACGCCCTGCGCCTTAAAATATGCCAATGTTTCCGGCGCGTTGCGGCGCACCGGGTCGCTCAGGACGATATAGGCGAGCGGGGTAAGCTTGGGCAGTTCATTGTTTGCGAGCGGCCGCGCGCTGTAGCCGACCATCAGTACCCGCCCGCCGTCCGCCTCCGCCCGCGCAACATCTTCCGGCAAAGACGCCTCGGACAGACGGTCCGGCGCCCCCAATGCCAGCGTGCCGGCGGCGGCGAAAGTCATGACGCTCCACTTCCTTTGCGAGGAAAACGGGATTTTGCGTACGGCGGGCAAATCGCCGTTAACGACGAAATATTCTTTCAGCGCCAGATAGGTGGCGTTGTTGTCGTCGGAATTGCCGAGAAAAGAGCCCATAAGGCGTTCAAAAGGATGGGGAACGCCGGCGGTGTTTAAAAGATGCACGGCCTGCACGGACATCTTACCTTCGGTGATGGTGCCTGTCTTGTCAAGGCACAGTATATCGACATGCGCCAGAGACTCCAGGGCGAAAAGTTCCTGTACGAGTATCTTCCTTTTGGCAAGAGCTATGACGCCGGAAGCCAGCGCTACGCTAATCAGCAGCACCAGGCCCTTGGGCAGCATACCCAAAAGAGCGGCCGCCGAAGATACGACCGCCAGCTCTAGGTCGTCCTGCCGCCAGAAAAATGCCTCCAGAAAGAGGCAGGCGCCCAAAGGAATGATTAAAAAGCTGGTAAAATTGGTAACTTTACGCATGGAACGTAAAAGTTCGGAATTTACTTCTTTGTGTTTTTTGGCTTCATGCGCTATAGCGGCCGCGTAGTTGTCTATCCCCACATGCTCCACCCGGGCGTAGCATTTGCCGCTGACGGTAAAACTGCCGGAAAGCAGGCGGTCGCCAGGCTTCTTTGTGACGAGGTCGGATTCTCCGGTCAGCAGCGATTCATTTACTTCCGCCTCTCCGTAAAGCACGATCGAATCAACGCTGATTTGGCGGCCGGCATCGAATATTACAACATCATCAAGCACCAATTCTTCCACCGGCGCTTCCTGGATTGCGCCGCCGCGCACCGTCGTGGTCTTCGGCATGTTCATGAGCGAAAGTTCTTCCACAAGGTTTTTGGCTTGAATTTCCTGCGCTATGCCTATGGCGATATTGACGATGATAATGGATATAAAGGCGATATTGGCGTAAGCGCCGACCAGCAGAAGCAAAAAGGCTATAAGGAAATTGTAGAAATTAAAAAGCGTGAAGAGATTATCTTTGATGATCTGGCCGTTGGTCCTGGTAATTTTTTCCGGCGCGGTATTTTGCCGCCCCAGGCTTTTTTGCCGTGCGACTTCCGCCAGGGTCAAGCCGGTTGTATATTCCGGGAAAAACCGTTCTTCTGTGGGCAAGATCGGAAGAGC
>JAISPA010000248.1 GCA_031275255.1 Acidaminococcales bacterium
CCAGAAGATAAACTGTTTTTCGCGCCTTGAATTTGTATACCATAAGCCCTTTGAGGCTGCCGCTCTTTTTTTCGCCGGCCGCCGGATTGGCGCAAATTACGCCGATTGCCTGGTTGAGCAGCGCGATGCGGGCTTTGCCGAGTTTTTTGTACGTCTTTTCAAATTGCGTACTTTGCTTTATGATCATATTTTGAACTCGAACGGCTCGGCCGCGTTTTTTTCCGCGCGGATCAGCATAAGGTCGCGGATAAATTCCACCGGCAGATCAGGGTTTTCCAAGGCGGCCTTGCCTATTTTGGCCCAATAGGCGATTTGCTGGCTGGGCGTCCTGGCTTCAACGCGGGAAACTTTTTTGGCTTTTTCCAACAAGGCGGAATCAATGCGGATAACGGTGGACATTTGCTATCACTCCTGTTATAAAAGCAACGCCATGACAGACAATGTGTTTTTTGCCGCGCGGCGTTGATTTTTCGTTTGTTATTTCCGGCGGCGCGCCGCCGGAAGCAGGACAACACGGGGCATTAGGCCGATGGGGGCGGCCGGCGCGGATGAAAACAGCCTTTTGCTTTCGGTTATATCCCCAAATAGGCTTTCTTCACCAATTCGCTGCCCAGCAATTCCCGGCCGGCGCCTTCAATCACAACCTGCCCCGTTTGCAGCACATAGGCGCGATCCGCCAATTCAAGCGCCTCATGCACGGTTTGCTCCACCAGGAGGATTGTCTTGCCGAGTTCCCTGATCGTCCTGATGAATTGGAATATCTGCGTAACAAGCATGGGCGCAAGGCCGAGCGAAGGCTCGTCAAGCAGTATGAGTTTAGGGTCGGACATCAGGCCGCGCGCTATGGCCAGCATCTGCTGCTCGCCGCCGGAGAGAGTGCCGGCTTTTTGCGCGAGCCGTTCTTTCAGGATGGGGAACATTTCATAAACACCGGCGTACAGTTCTTCTTTTCTGGCACTATTGTCAACGACAAAAGCACCGAGCGCCAAATTCTGTTCCACGGTCATATTGGCGAAAGTCATGCGCCCTTCCGGCACATGGGCTATGCCGGCCTTTACTATCTCATGGGGCGGAGTGTTTACTATATCGATGCCTTCAAAGGTTATGCTGCCGCCCATCGCCGGCAGGAGGCCGGATATCCCTTTCATGATAGTTGATTTGCCGGCGCCGTTGGCTCCTATGATAACGGTGATCTCGCCTTTGTTTACTGTAAAGGATACCCCTCGGATCGCCAGTATCCCTTTGTAGCCCAGTTTTAGATCAGAAACTTGCAGCATTGTATTTTTCCCCCAGATAGGCTTTTATCACATTTTCGTTGTTGGCTACTTCTTCCGGCGTACCTTCGGCGATTTTTTTGCCGCCGTCCAGCACCATAATACGGTGGGAAATTGGCATGATAACCTCCATGACGTGTTCCACGACAAAAAGCGTGATGCCGGTCCGGTTGATCTTTTTAATGAGTTCGACCGCTTCCTGCGTTTCCTTGGGCGTCAGCCCGGCCATTACCTCGTCAAGCATCAGCAGTTCCGGCTGGGTGGCCATCGCCCGCGCCAGTTCAAGACGCTTTTTGTCGGCAATGGTCAGTGAGTTGCTCAATTTGTCGCGCAAATCTTTGAGCCCGGTAAACTCCAGTATTTCTTCCGCCTTTTCCAGCGCGGCTTTTCTGTTTTTGTTGCGCAAAAAAGCGCCGACCAGAACATTGTCAAGCACCGACAGCAGCCCCAGTGGGCGCACTATCTGAAATGTCCTGGCGATGCCGAGCTGACAGATGGTTTCAGGCGGCTTTCCGCCGATTTCCTCGTCCCGGAAAATAATAGCGCCCCCATCCGGCTTGTAAAAACCGGAAACTGTGGCGAAAAACGTGCTTTTGCCCGCGCCGTTGGGCCCGATTATGCCAACGATCTCTCCCTGGGAGATTTCTATCGATATATCGCTGTTGGCGACAAGCCCGCCAAATTTTTTTGTTAAGTTTTCTATTTTTAAAAAAGCCACTGTTTTCCCTCCCCGTCGCCTGTGTTGAACGAGATTGCTTTCGGCGAAAAACCTTGCTCCCGCTGAATATCCGCCGAGTCCGCGCCATACTTATGAAAGCCAAGGATGGATAAATGCCGGATTTGCCAATCTTTGAAAAGGTGAGCCTTGTTCGTCCATTGGGCGCACTGCCATCCACGGCGCGCCCAAATCCCGCGCGTCCATGTGCTTTTCGGTCAGACGGGCTTGCCGGTCCTCGAAAAGGCGAACTGAACTCGCCGGAGAGGGATCAGCAGAAAGAGCCGCGGAAAACTAAAACCCGGCGCGTTCTTCGGAACCCGCCGCCTTAGAGGCGGTGGCCCTATGGCGGATTAGCTCGGTGATAAAGCCCATAATGCCGGTCGGTTTGGCTATGGCGAAAATCATTATGAGCAGCCCGTAAATGATAAGGTCAAGCGCGTTGCCGCTGCCGCCCAGCGATGCGCGGATAAACTCGGACAAAGGGAACATGACGAAAGCGCCGATCACCGGGCCGAAAACCGTGCCCAGCCCGCCCAGGATCGGTATGAGACAGACCTGCGTCGACAGTACGTTGGGCAATACGCTTTCCGGATCGATATATAAAAGATATTGTGCGTAAAAGGTGCCGCCCGCCGCCATAAAAGCCGCGCTAAAGGCCATGGCCGCCATTTTGTATCTGGTTATATTGATGCCGAGGCTTCTGGCGGTATCTTCATCTTCACGGATGGCCTGAAAATAATAGCCGAGATAGCTTTTTTGCATAAACCAGGTAAAGACGAGCTGGACGGCGAGGAAAAACAGCGCTATGTAGTAGTAGGCAATCTTGCCGGTAAACTGAAAGACAGCCAACCCCGGCGGGAGCAGCGGAATATGTTTGCCAACCGCGCCGCCTACCCATTGCCAGTTGGTAAAAAGCACAAAGGCAATCTCGCCGAGCGCTATGGTCGCTATGACAAAATAATGCCCCTTGATGCGAAAGCAGGGATAACCCAGAATCGCCGATACGGACACGGACAAAAGCATGCCCACGAACATGCCTATCCAAGGACTCAAGCCAGCCTCCAGCATCAGCATGGTCGACGAATAGGCGCCTATACCGAAGTACAGGGCGTGCCCTAAGGACACCTGCCCGGCGTACCCGCCGAGTATGTTCCAGGCGCCGCCCAAAAGGGCGTACAAAAAAACCAAAATTAATATATGCAGGTAAAAAGTCTGTGCAACAAGCGCAGGCAATATGAGCAAAACGGCAAATATGAGCGCTATAAGCAGGCTATAAGGATTTTTCAGCATCGTTGGCACCTCGCTCAGGCATTGCCCAAGAGTCCTTTCGGCCGGAATATGACGACAAGGAGGTAAACGGTGAAAACTATGGAGTATTTATAGGACGGATCCAGCAAAAATCCGGCCAGCGCCTCTATCAGGCCGATTATCAGCCCGGCCGCGAACGCGCCGGTTATGCTGCCAAACCCGCCGAAGGCCACGACAATAAAGGTCAGAAAACCGAAGATCGCGCCCACCTCCGGGAACACATAGTAAAAATTCGCCAAGAGGCATCCCGCCACACCCACGCAGGCGGCGCCTATCCCCCAGGAAAGGGCGAACATTTTGTTGGAATTTATACCCATGAGCGTAGCGGCTTCGCGATTTTCCGCCACAGCCAGCAACGCCCAGCCTGTGCGTGTTTTGGTGATGAAAAAATATACCGCGGCAAACATTACCACCGCGCCGATTGCGGCGACAAGCTGCGGCGTCGATATGAATATGCCGCCGATATCCAGCCGCGTCGCTTGCATCGCCGTGGGAATGGTGCGAAAGTCGATGCCGAAAACAAACTGCGCCAAACCGCGCAAAAAAACCATAAGGCCAAAAGTGGCGAATATTTGCGCCAGCATAGGCGCGTCAAGCACCGGCTTTATCAGCAGCCGGTAGGTCGCAAGCCCCAGCAAAAACAGCGCCGCGACCACGAACGGCAGGGATTGGAGAGGGGAAAACCCGACGGCAATGCTTAACACATACGCCAAAAACATACTGAGCATCAGGAAATCGCCGTGCGCGAAATTTACAATGTTGCCGATTCCGTAAATAAC
Organism: Acidaminococcales bacterium; assembly: GCA_031275255.1. Lineage (GTDB taxonomy): Bacteria > Bacillota > Negativicutes > Acidaminococcales > JAISLQ01 > JAISLQ01. The sequence goes on from JAISPA010000248.1 coordinate 4,080, forward strand.
GGTAAGGCCAAGCGCGGTCAGAGTATAGATAGCCCCCCATAAAAGCCCGGTTACAATCGTTTGCCCAAGCATTATGTCAAAAC
>JAISPA010000270.1 GCA_031275255.1 Acidaminococcales bacterium
CGCGCGAAACCGAAGAGTTGCTGCGGCATGGCTTTAGGGCTATAAAGTTAAAGATTGGACAAAAAGATTTGAAAAAAGATGAGGAAGCGGTCCGTATTGTTCGCGAAACTATTGGCAAAGAGGCGTTTCTTATGCTTGACGCAAATTCATGCTATGATGCGGCATCGGCAATAGAGGCAGGTAAATTGTTGGAAAAATATAACATTTACTGGCTGGAAGAACCGGTACCGGCGGACGACCACAATGGGTATAAAAAAGTTAGCCAAAAACTGAACATACGCATTGCGGGCGGCGAATCTGAATTTACTGCCCGCGATTTCAATGATTTATTGAAAAAAAACTGTATAGATATCGTGCAGCCGGATGTGGCAAGGGCCGGCGGAATTAGCGAATGCCGCAAAATAGCGTTGCTGGCGGATGTTTATAATAAGTTATATGCGCCGCATGTGGGGATGTCGTCGGCAATCTGTTCTTTCGCGTCTTTGCATCTTGCGGCCGCAATGCCTAACCATCTGACTTATGAATATATGTTTATTGAAAATCCTTTGCAAAAAATATTCAATTTTGAACTGCTCCCGCCTGTAGACGGCAAAATATCTGTACCGGAAAGACCAGGCCTTGGCATAGAAATAAATGAAAAAGAGATTAAGCGGTATCTTGTCTGAGCCGCGAAAGTTTTCTGTTGCGGAGGGTGTTGCAAAGTGAAAAAAAAGTATTGATCATTGAAAAAATATATGGCGGCGCAATTGATTTTTTAAAAGATTGCGGCTACGAAGTGTTGTGCGGAGAAAATCAGGAATATGAGACAATTTTGCGGCAGATAAAAGACTGTGAAGGCGCGATAGTCCGTTCCGCCCCGCGCATTACGAATGAAATGTTTTCCGCCGCTCAAAAATTGAAAGTCATAGGCCGCTGGGGAGTGGGGCTTGACCATATAGATATTGACGCCGCCGCCGCCAGAGGCATATATGTTGTGTTCACTCCCGCCGCTAACAATATCTCTGTCGCTGAACACGCGATTGCGCTCTTTATGGCTTTAGCTAAAAGGCTAAAGGAATGTGACCGGCAAACGCGCGCTGGCAATTGGGCGTTTCGCATGGACAACTTGGCGCGCGAAGTTGACGGAATGACTGCCGGGATCATCGGTTACGGACGCATCGGGCGCGAGATTGGCAAAAAGCTGCATTATGCTTTCAATATGAAAATACTCATATATGATCCGTATATAAAAAACGTGGAAAGTTATTGTAAAATAACGGAACTTGATGAACTCTACCACGAGTCCGACCTTGTAACTGTCCATATGCCCAACACGCCCGAGACCACCAAGATGGTTGATGGAACCGCTTTCGGCAAGATGAAAAACAGCGCGATCTTCATCAATGTTTCGCGCGGCGCGAATGTTGACGAAAAGGCTCTCTGCGATGCTTTGAAAAACAGGCGTATCTACGGGGCGGGCATAGATGTATTTGAGCAAGAGCCGGCGGCTGCCGACAACCCTTTGTTCCGGCTTGACAATATTTTGGTTTCACCGCATTACGCCGGCGCTAATGTTGAATGTACGCAAAGAATGGCCATGCATGTAGCGCAAGGGGTCCATGAAGTATTGAGCGGGCATAAACCATCTTGGCCGGCCAATAACCCGATAGTCAAATAGTATTTCCGCAGCTTGCCGGCAATGTCGGCGCTTTGCCAATTGCCCTTTGCCGACAGCTTCCGGGCCCTTTCACGTTTTTGCCTATATCTTGTGGCCTACTGCGCGGGATTTTTTGGCTTTGGGTGCGCTTTCAACGGCAACCGGCATTTTTGTTTTGGGCAAACCGCCATACATTCGGCGGCAGTACTGCCGCCCGGTTAAAACATGGACAAGTTTTGCGGATTACTTTGCCGCCCTGCGGGGCGCAAAGCGCAAGCGATGCCCGTAGTGTAGGGAAAGCCTTGCCCGCGTGGCAAATCAGCTTGCAAAGCTTATCAATGTTTTAACCGGGAAGTAGTTCGAATTTTTTCCGATAGAGATGCTGTTTGCCCCGGCATCGCATAGGCCGCGGCAGGCGGCCGTTTTTCTTTTGCGGGAGCTTTCCCTTTTGCGATTTGCCATTTTAATTTATATGTATAATAAGCAATTGACATTTTGCCGAAAATTAGTTATCGTGTAAGATATAGACTTGACGCGGCAAAACGCAATGCTGAATTATACTTTATTAAGCGCCGGATTCGGCGGTTCCCGTTGAATGTACATCCCGTCCTGTAAAGGGCACGCTGGCTTGCCGGAGAGGATTCGCCTGAGAAGTTCAGCCGGGTTTGCGGCTGTCAATTTATCTACAAAAATAGATAAGAGGAGGCATCATGCGTATATCGGCTAAAGGGCGGTACGCGCTTGCGGCGATCATAGAAGTGGCCCGCAGTTCACGCAGCAAAGAAACTGTCGCGGTAATTGCAATCGCGCAAAAACTGGGTATTTCCAAAATATACCTTGAACAGATATTTTCGCAATTGAAAAAAAGCGAACTTTTGCTTTCCACCAAAGGTTCGCACGGCGGGTATATCCTGGCAAGCCCGCCGCAAGGCATTACCGCCTGGGACGTGCTGTCGGCGGTTGAAGCCATGCTTGTGGAGCCGACGGAGGCCTCGGTGGGCAAAGAAGCGCCGGAGATCGAAATGGCTTTGCAAAACGTCGTGTTCCAGCCGCTTGACAAAGTGGTCAGGGAGTGCCTCAAAAAAATAACCTTGCAGTCGCTATTGGATTTTTCCGAAAAACAGCGGCTTGAACAGGCCTATATGCTTAATATGTAGCGCTCGCGCCCCAGGCGGGGTCTGTGCGAAAATTTAAGGAGCGGGGAAATGGATTTAAAAACACTTTGCGTACACGGCTCTCAAAAAAGATACGACACGACCGGGGCGATCAGCGTTCCCATCTTTCAATCCGCGACCTTTGCCCATCCGGGCGTCGGGCAAAGCACCGGCTACGATTATTCCCGCCAGCAGAACCCGACCCGGGAGCACCTCGAAATAACCATCGCCGCCCTTGAGGGCGGCGTGGACGCGCTGGCTTTTCCGACCGGCATGGCGGCGCTTACGGCCATGATGGAATTGTTTTCCCCGGGCGATCATATTATAGTGTCCGATGACTTGTACGGCGGCTCTTTCCGCTTGTTTTTCAACCTTTCGGTAAAGAACGGGCTTAAATTCAGCCTTGTGAATACCTCGGACACGGCGGCGGTAGAGGCGGCCTTTACGCCGGAGACGAAAGCGGTCTTTATCGAAACGCCCACCAACCCCATGATGCAGGTTACGGACATCGCCGCCGTGGCGAAAATCGCCGGGGACAGAAACATCCTGACCGTAGTTGACAATACCTTTCTGACTCCTTGCCTGCAAAGGCCGCTGGCGTTAGGGGCCGACATTGTTTTGCACAGCGGGACAAAGTACCTGGGCGGGCACAATGATACACTGGCCGGTTTCCTGGTGCTCAAAAGCGCCGAAATATCCGAACGGATGCGTTTTATCTACAAAACGACCGGCGCCTGCCTTTCGCCTTTTGACAGCTGGCTGCTCATCCGCGGCATCAAGACGCTGGCCATACGCGTTGAACGCCAGGAAGAAAATGCCAAAGAAATTGTCGAATGGCTGGTCAATCATCCTTGCGTCAAAACCGTTTATTATCCTGGACTCAAAACGCATCCGCAATATGAAATTTCCCGCCGGCAGGCCAGCGGGTTCGGCGCCATGATCTCTTTTGAGGCGAAAAGCGCCGCTGTCGCCGTCAGCCTGTTGGAACGCGTCAAGGTGTTTCGGTACGCCGAAAGTTTAGGCGGGACCGAGAGCCTCATTACCTATCCCATGCTGCAGACGCACGCCGACGTGCCGGAAGAAGAACGCGAAGCCAAAGGCATCAACGACCGCCTGCTCCGCATCTCGGCCGGGATAGAAGGCGCGGACGACCTTGTGCGCGACCTGGCCCAGGCTTTCGGCGATTGACCGCCCCCGGTAAAATCCCGCCGCCGGCGCAACAAACCACTCTGCCTGACGAGGTTGCCGTGAGCCAGACAAAAAGTTATATTCTTTTGACTTTATGTTGCCTGTTTTGGAGCGGCAATTATATTGCCGGCAACATTCTGGTAACTTGTATGCCGCCGATCTGGATGACTTTCTGGCGCTGGACCTTAACCATGCCCATACTTTTTCTGCTGGCCGGCGCGGTGGAAAAACCCGTATGGCGCGACATTTTGGCGCAATGGAAAATCCTCGCGGTCAGTTCTTTTTTTGGCCTGACTGCCTACAATCTGACGCTTTACTCGGCGCTGAGCTATACGACGCCGCTCAACGCGACCCTGATAAGCACGCTGGCTCCTTCCGCCATGGCGGGCGCATCGGTCCTTGTACTGAAAGAACGTGTACGGAAACGGCAGGTTGCCGGGTTCCTGCTTTCGCTGGCCGGCGTGTTTGTCGTGCTCAGTAAGGGCGACTATGCGGTTTTCCTCGCGCTTGAGTTTAACAAGGGCGATCTTTTGATGATTCTGG
>JAISPA010000044.1 GCA_031275255.1 Acidaminococcales bacterium
GTATACAAAACAACGGCAAAAATATTTACACTTACGACGGGGCAAGCCGCGTATTTTCCCCGTCGGGCGACATCGCGGCCAGCTGCCCGAGTTTCGCCGACGGGCTTTTTTTCTGCCGCTATGATGAAAACGGCATTTCCCCGGAAAATACAGACGCTTCGCGGCAGCCGCCGGAAATGGGCCGGGAAATTTACGATGCGGTCGCTTACGGGACGAAGAAGTTTCTCGCGCAATGCCAAATCGAAAACATCGTGGCCGGCCTGTCCGGCGGCATAGATTCCGCGGTGGCCGCCGCCCTCTATACGCATATACTGGGCAGCAAACAGGTACTGCTCATCAACATGCCCAGCCGCTACAATTCGGCGATCACGATAAACCTCGCCAGGCAATTGGCGGAAAATCTCGGCGCCCATTACGCCAGCGTGCCGATCGGCGGCAGTGTAGAACTTACCGCGCGGCAAATCGGCTCTATCCGCGTAAACGGACGTCATCTTGCTTTATCAGATTTCGCGCTGGAAAACGTGCAGGCACGCGACCGCTCGTCCCGTATTCTTGCGGCGGCGGCCGCCGCTTTTGGCGGCGGTTTTTCCTGCAACGCCAACAAGAGTGAACTTACCGCCGGCTATGGCACTTTCTACGGCGATCTGGCCGGTATGCTCGCGCCGCTGGGCGACCTGTGGAAATATCAGGTATATATGCTGGGCCGGTACCTGAACACTGATGTTTTTAAGACGCCAAAAATACCGGAAGCAATATTCGAGATCACGCCGAGCGCTGAACTTTCTGCCGTTCAGACCGTGGGTACGGGCGGCGACCCGATCCATTATCCTTATCACGACTATTTGTTCGGCGCCTTTGTCGAAAAAAATCTTTCGCCGCTGGAAATTGCCCTTTGGTACAAGAAAGGGACGCTGGAGGAAAATATCGGCTGCGAGAAAGGCCTGGTAAACCGCCTTTTCCCGGTACGCGAGGATTTCTTCGCCGACCTTGAACATTGGTGGCTCGCTTTGGGCGGCCTTTCCATCGCCAAACGCATCCAGGCGCCCCCGATAGTTACGGTGAGCGAACGGGCTTTTGGCTTTGAACGCCGGGAAACCCAGATTCCCGCCGCCCTGCCGGCGAAATATCTGCTTTTAAAACGGGAATGGCTGTCTTCAGGCGATTGACCGCACCTATACTATTACCCAACTAAAATAATCATGGCTGCTTTGCCGTGCGGGCGAGACCGGACACCAGCCGTCCGTGGCGTGTCCGGCCTTTATCCATACTTGGATTGCACAAGCTTCGCCCCTACGGATATTGCCTGCGTTTTGCGCCGCTTGCGCCGCGCCGGGCGGCAAATCGGACCACAGGCCTTGTCCATAATTTCAAACGGGTACAGTATCAGCCATCCGGCGGATTGCCCCTATCCGGCTTCTTCTTCCCTCGGCAATTTGTTTTTGGGCATCAGGTCTTTCAGTCGTGCGGCGAGGCGAGCCTCGTCTACCGTAAATTCCAGTAAATACGAGCCGTAAAGTATCCCTGCGTCCCGATAAACCAGCCGGCTGTCGGCCGGCTTGAAAAGGGAGAACAGCGCCTTGCCGGCCTGCCCGAGTTTCGCCTTGCTTTTGAGGGCCGCCAATATTTTAGCCAGGTTTTTTCCTGCCCGGGCTGCGCCTGCAGAGAGGGCGGCAGGCGGTATTTTTCGGCTATAGGCGAGAGCGTAACAGTAATCGTACAATTCGGCACTTTCATTCAGGCCGTTTTCCGCCAGAACGGATATTTTGTCAAGCAGCAATCCTCTCCGCTCCGAAAGGTAGGCGGCGGCGGTTATTTCCGCGTTGTCCCGCCAGGGATCGTCCGCTATCCATGCCCACAGGGAGAAGATTTCCGCCGTATATACGCCGCGGGCGAATGATTTGGTCAATTTTTCCCAGGCTTGCTTTTTCTTTTCCCAAAGTGTTTTCGCGAAAATGTCCGTGACGTGAATATCAGAGGAATTTTCTTGAATCAAATGCCAGCGTTTTACAAATCCTTCCAAAAGAAAAGCAACCCTTATTTCTTCAAGCCAAAGGTCTATTTTATTCGCCTGCGGCGCATATTCATGCTCTTTTAGCAAGGATTCGGCCAAAAACAAAAGCTGCTTCAATTCATATGTTTCCCGGTAAAACGCGGCCAGTTTCTTTTTGCCGCCGGCGGCGGCGTCCGTTGCTGCGGACAGGCAGCGCCCGATTTGCGCGGTGAGCGTATTAACCAAGGCGTTTTTAAACGGTTTTTTGGCGTCAAGTTCTTTTAGCGGCCGTTCGCCTGCGGCCGCTTTTATTTTTTCACCGGCCAGTACGCAGCCGCGGTAATACTTGCTGCGTCTTTCTACGTAAAGCGGCGCTTCCTTTAACAGCCAAGACAGAAAGTCAATGAGCACGGGCGCCTTGCCTGACAAGAGTTCAAATTCCACCTCGGCGACCGGCGTCGTCTTTTTCCCGGCTGTGATCCAGCCGGTATCTACCGCCATCTCTACCGCCGTCCGTCCGGGCAGGGCGAGCTCACAGCGCCGCCGCTCCACACCGACGCTGAAAAGTTTCTCTACGCCGCCGTCTTTGGCGGCCATGCCCGGCAGATCAGCCAAAAAACTTATTTTGCCGAAGCCGCCGAAATCCGGCTTGGCGGTAGGCAGTTTGACGTTGTATTCCATGCGCTCGGAAAGCCCGCCGCTGTTTTTATTCTCTATTTTGACCGTACCGACAAATCCGTCCGCTTCGGCGCGGACGCGAAATACCACGCCGGCTTTGGCGAACCGGCGTTTCGGCGTGTCGTAATAACGGCTTTCAAGTTTTTCTTTTCTTTCGCTGCCTGCTACCATATATTTTTTGACTGTTTCCAGTTCAAAAATGCCTTCAAGGACTTGTTCCGAGAAGGCAATCAATTTTATCTCCGTTTCAAAGTTATTGCCGCCGCCCATAAGGCATACCTCCGCTTATCCGCGTATATCGGTAAAGAGCACCGCCGCCTCATCGGCGTCGTATACTTTCGGCGGCAGGCGCTGAAGGTCATCCGCCCGCCAGCCGCCGCGCCGGGAAAGCAAGTCCAACGCTTCTTTTTCGTCGTGCGCCAGCACGACCGCTACCGCGTCGCGGTATAAGTCCTGATGCACGCACGGTTCGTTGATCATGCTGTAACTGTGAAATTCCCTGTTGTGCCGCCAGACGTATATTTTCATCAGATGCCTCCCGCGCTCCGCCAATCGGTTTGTTGCTACATCTTTTGCTGCTCTTTTTTCAATATCGCGAGCACCTCCGCGATTTTTTCCGTCGCTTTTTCATATTCAAGTTCCCGCACGAAGCGGCTGATTTCCTGAAAATAGCCGCCTATGCGCTCATCGTCCACGCTGTCTTCCAATTGCGCCGCCATTTTGGCGGCATTGCCGTCAATACCGTAAAAACAGGCGTCATTCAGTGTTTCCAATTTATCAATCAACATGGCGTTGTCCAAAAATGCGAGAGCGGCGCCATCATCGCAAACATCCTGCGCAGCGTCCGCCGTTGGCTTTACGGTGTCGTTTACAAACATGATTTTTTCCGGCGGCAGCCATTTCGCGAGTACCGAGTTCAATTGCGCCGGCTCGATCGGTTTGGAAATAAAGTCGTTCATGCCGCTCTCAATAAAGGTGTCACGCGCGCCGGTTACGGCGTTGGCGGTCAGGGCGATTATGGGCAGACGTTTGTAAAATTCCCCTTTTATGCCGCGTATCCGTTTGGTGGCTTCTATTCCGTCCATGCCGGGCATCATGTGATCCATAAATACTATGTCATACTGCTTGCCTTTTACCTTTTCGATCGCCTGCTCCCCGCTGTCGGCGGCGTTGCCCGAAATGTTGTGAGTAGCCAGTAGCCCTAAGGCGACGGTAATATTTATATGGTTATCGTCGACAACCAGAACGGTTGCGTCATCTTTAGCCATGACCCGCGCCAGTTCGTTTGAGCGGTCAATGTTGTCCGGATCGCCCTCGATCAGCGGCAATAAAACCGTAAAAACAGAGCCTTTGCCGTATTCGCTCTCAACTTTCAGCTCGCCGCCCATCATGGACACAAGGTTTTTCGTGATGGAGAGGCCAAGCCCTGTGCCGACGATGCCCTTGTTCTTTTTTAAGTCAAGCTGGCTGAACACTTCAAAAAGTTTCGGCATGTCTTCCTGTTTTATGCCAATCCCTGTGTCTTTAACGCTGAATTCTATGTATTCCCGGCCGCCCTGCGCATGACGCCTGAGCGCTAAAGACACGCTGCCTTTGCGCGTGTATTTGATCGCGTTGTTGGTGATATTTGTGAATATCTGCCGGAAACGCACCGCGTCGCCATAAACCGCCGCCGGAAGGCTGGCGTCGATGCTGCTCGAAAATTCCAGTTCCTTGGCGTTGGCGGTGAATTTGCTCATCGAACAGATGTTGTCGTACAATTCCGCCAGATGGAAATCGGCCGGGATCAGTTCCAGCTTGCCTGCTTCGATTTTGGAAAAATCCAGAATATCGTTGATAATTTGCAAAAGCGCCTTGGCCATTTTTTTGATGTCGGCAAAATAACGCTGCTGCAAATTATCAAGATTGTCAACGCGCATAAGGTCGCTCATGCCGATAATGGCGTTCATGGGCGTACGTATTTCATGGCTCATGGAAGCCAGAAACCTGCTCTTGGCGCTGTTGGCGTCTTCCGCCTGCCTTTTGGCCAGGACCGCGTCGGTCGTGTCGTGAAACAGGACCATTGTGCCGTCGAAGGTATTGGCTTCGTCAAACATGGGGGTGATATGTATGGCATATATGCGCCGGCTGCCTTTGCCGTCAACATCAATAGTTTCTTCGTCCCGGATGGTTTTGCGGCTCTCCAGGGCGCGTTTGAGCGTGCAGCCGACCCGTTTTGAAAAATCCGTGCCGCCAAAATCATTAAATACCTCGGTGAATTTTGCCCCGTCAATAAGGCCGAAATTGCTCACATTCAGCAAATTCAAAAAAGCGGCGGTGCAATAAGCGAAACAACCGTTCCGATCAAGCAGTATGATAGTATCGGGACTGTTTTCCAGCAAAAGGTTGAGATATTTTTCCTGGCGGGACTTTTCCGCAAGAACCGTTGCGCTGACGCGGGAGCGGGCGACATAGGCGTTTTTGTTTTGCTCCATGGTGAAGTTCATGGATTTTATTTGCCTGTTCAACCGCTTTATTTCTACGCGCAAATTAGCGTTTTCCGCTTCCAATTCTTCCAACGTCGTCAGTTGCGGCGGCGATTGCTGTGTATTGGCCATGTTCTTTCCTCATAAAATACATATTATCAAAATGTTATTGTTGAAACGATTAAACATTTTCCCTTCTTTATTAAATACCGGGCATATTTCCCCGCCCGAATAAGTTACCTGATAGCTTTCCGGCCTGCCGTCCATACATTCCACAATTTTTTTAAGCTCCGCGTCGCTTTCCGCCCCCAGCGCGAAGCTGCGGGCGGCGCACGAATAGATGAGCAGGCTTCTCCCCTGCGCTTTCTCCAGAGCTTCTCTCAGGATATTTTCCGCCGAACTTACCACATCGTCGGCATCCATGATGGCTACGCCCAAAGTAGCGCCGACCGGCGTCTCGCCGCAGAAAAGAATGCTCCCTTCCCTGTCCGCCGGGCTAAAGGCCGTGCGCATGAGCACCGGCGTGCCATCGTTGAGGCCGAGCAATACCGGCATGGTGATGAGTCCTCGCATGTCGCCCTTTTCAATGATCCCCAGGGAAATAAAATAGTCAATCGCGCTCATATTGTTTACTTTGTGCAGGACGTTTTTGTCTGCGGCGGTAATAATGGCTTTTTGTTTGAAAACACGGTTTTCAGACACGTAGGCCACGAGAAATTCCGGAACTATGTTGCCGCCAAACGCCACTATCACGAGTTTATCGGTACTGTACTGCCCGTTGTAGATTGTGTAAAAATTTGTGAAGTCAATCGTCGTCCCATACGCGCGCGTACCAAAAATAGCCGCCCCGCCGGACGCTTTGTCCATCTCGGCGACAAATTCGTCCCCGCCGACAAGGGGCGAAAATGGCGTAAATGGCATGAGCAGTTTGGGTTTTTCCGCAAGTTCGGCCTCTATCCGCCCGTACAGCTCTTTAACCGCGCCGGCGGCGTCCCCGCCGACTTCTCCCGAAATTCCGGCGGCAAAGCAAACGTCGTCGGAGGTAAGCACCGACAGTGTTAGCAGAAGCTGCCCGAATTCGCCGCGCGCCGCCGTGCCGTTGCTGGTGCAGCCCACCAGGTCGAAGGTCAGTTTGCCTTTAAGCGCCTTCACCACGCCAGAATCCAGAAAGTCTTCCGTGCAATGGACGATCCCTACGGAGTTCTTCAGCTGGTTGCGCCCAAGGTCAAGCTGTGCGAGCAATTCGTCCACCGCAGCGTCAACATAGTCAATTTCCCTTGTACACGCTGTCAGCATTTTTATCATGACTGCAACCCTCCTTAATTTAGCAAAAAATTTCTGTAAATATTTCTCAGCGCCACGCGTCTCCCCCGCGCCTAAAACCGCCGCCGGGCAGAAAGCCGTATGCGCTACAGTGTCCTCATTTGCGGGAAGAACAAGACGTCCCGAATCGACGTGCTGTCGGTCAGGAGCATTACCAGGCGGTCAACGCCGACGCCCAACCCTCCCGTAGGAGGCATGCCGTATTCGAGCGCTGTTATATAGTCCTCGTCCATCATGTGAGCCTCCTCGTCGCCCGCGTTGCGGCTTTCCACCTGGCGGGCAAACCGCTCCTTCTGATCTATCGGGTCGTTGAGTTCGGAAAAGCCGTTGCACAATTCGCGGCCGAAAACAAAAGCCTCAAACCGGTCGGTCATATCACCGTCCCCCTGGCTGCATTTGGCCAGAGGCGACACTTCTTTCGGATAACCGGTGACAAAAGACGGCTGAATCAACTTAGCCTCCGCGCAATGTTCAAAAACCGCGTTGATTATCTTGCCTGCGCCAAAATCTTTGTCAATAGCCGCTCCCGATTTTTGGGCGTTCGCCCGCAAGGTTTCAATAGCCAAACGGGGAGAAAAATCAAGACCGGTTTCCCGCCGGATAGCTTCCGTCATGCTGACGCGGCGCCAGGGTGGCGTGAAATCTATCTCCGTATCCTGATATATTATCTTAGGACCGCCGATTGTTTCCATGACAACGTGATAAATGAGTTCTTCCGTCAGTTTCATCATATCGTGATAATCAGCGTAAGCCTGGTAGATTTCCATAAGGGTAAATTCCGGGTTGTGCCTTATCGACAGTCCTTCGTTGCGGAAAACCCGCCCGATTTCGTATACCCGCTCCAAACCGCCTACTATCAGGCGTTTGAGATAAAGTTCCGGCGCTATCCGCATAAAAAGGTTCATGCCCAGCGCATTATGGCGGGTAATAAAAGGTTTGGCCGCCGCCCCGCCGGCAATGGCGTGCATCATCGGCGTCTCCACCTCAAGAAAACCGCGCCGGTCAAGAAAATCCCTGAGCGCGCGTATTATTTTGCTGCGCGCCGTGAAAGTATCCTTAACGCTTTTGTTGACAATAAGGTCGATATATCTTTGCCGGTAACGGGTGTCTATGTCTTTCAGCCCATGCCACTTTTCCGGCAGGGGACGCAAGGATTTGGCCAATATTTCCAAAGATTGCGCTTTTACGCTCACCTCGCCTGTATGGGTGCGGAAAACAGTGCCGCCAAGGCCGGCAAGGTCGCCTATGTCCATGAGTTTGAGCAGTTTGTAGGCGTCTTCCCCTAAAACGTCTTTGCGCAGGTAACATTGAATGTTGCCTGTCCGGTCCATAAGGTTGATAAAGGCTGTTTTGCCGTGTCCGCGTATGGCCATGACCCTCCCGGCGACCTGTACGCGGTCTGTCTCGGCGAAACTTTCAAAACCGCCGGTGATCGCCGCCGCCGTATGCGTGGGCGCAAAGCGGCGCCCGAAAGGCTCATAGCCAAGTTCCGCCAATTCTTTAAGTTTTTGGCGGCGCGCGTTCATCTGCTCGCTTATTCCGCTCAAATCATCCGTTTGCTGCTCAGGTTCCTTTTCCCGTTCGGCCATCTGACAAATTGCTCCTTATTTATCGCGTTTCGCCTATATGCGCTTTATCGACATGATCTTATATTTTATTACTCCGTCCGGAACGGCCACTTCCACCGTCTCACCCGATTTTCTGCCTATAATCGCGCTGCCCACCGGCGATTCGTTGGAAATCTTATTGGCCAAAGGATCCGCTTCCGCCGAACCGACCAGTGTATATTCAACGGCCGATTTCAGCGCCACATCCCGCAGTTTCACCGTCGCCCCTAAAGTAACGATATCGGTTTTGATTTCACCGTCGTCAATTATCTTGGCCGTGCTAATCATTTTATCAAGGGTGATTATCTCTCCTTCGATAAAAGCCTGCTCGTTCTTGGCATCTTCATATTCGGAGTTCTCGCTTATATCGCCGAAAGAGATCGCCTGTTTTATCCGTTCCGCGACTTCCAGCCGCCGGACGGATTTTAGCGTCTCCAATTTTTCCTCGAGTTTCTTCAAGCCTTCGGCCGTCAAGATAGTCTCTTTTTCTGTCATAATATACCTCTTTTCCAAATGGTTGCTTCCCCGGCCGACTGCACGACAAAAGGCGGTTTC
>JAISPA010000180.1 GCA_031275255.1 Acidaminococcales bacterium
GGAAAGGGTGGCATTTAATCAGTAGTTACCTAACTTTTTCTATAAAAGTCACCCGGTTTTTGGAGGTTCCCCAAAAATATTATTGTACTAAAAAAGGTTTTATGGAGTGCTTTATGGAAACAAAGAAATTTAGAAAACAAGTTCAGCGCCTAATTGCCTTGACCGGGATTCAAGACAGTGACGCGAAAACGCAGGGAGGCGGCGATATATGTTCAATCATTCCAAAAAAGCGCTGGCTTATTCATTGGCAGGACTGCGCACGGCTTTTAACGAAGAAGAAACTTTCCGGCTGGTTTTGCTGCAACTTGCCCTGGCGGTTGTCTTCCTGATTATTTTTCCCCTTTCTTACGCACAAAAGGCTTTTTTGCTTATTTCCGCATTTCTTTGCCTGATTGTTGAGTTTCTCAATTCCGCGCTGGAAAATATTGTCGACCTGGTAACGAACGACTGGCATATTTTGGCCAAAAAGGCCAAAGACATGGGTTCGGCGGCGCAACTGGCCGCGCAGGTCTCGTTTTGCGCGCAGATACTGCTCATTATTTGGGAATCCACAGGCTGATGCCTTTACAAACCTGCGGGCGGCTCTATGCGCGCCGCCGCCAGCAACCCGGCGTTGCGGAAAATATCCCGCGCCGCCCCCTGCGCCAGTATTGCACCGGCGTTCAACAGGATAACCTTGCCGCATGTGTCCAGCACCAGGTTCATGTCATGGGTGGCGATGATCTTAGTTGTGTCTATATTATTAAGGGTATTGATCAGCCGCCGCCGCGAATAGGAATCAAGCCCGGCGTCGGGCTCGTCCAAGGCCAGGATTTCCGGCTGCATGGAAAGGACGCTGGCGAGCGCCGCCAGCCGCTTTTCCCCGCCCGATAGCTGATAAGGCGCACGGGCGCCGATTTCCGCCGCTCCTACCGCTTCCAGGGCGGTTTGGGCGGCGCTGACGGCCGCGCTGTCGCTGAGGCCTTTGTTTAAAGGGCCAAAGGCGACATCCTCCAGCACTGTAAGCATAAAAAGCTGGTTGTCGGGATTTTGAAAAACAAACCCTACCTTTTGCCTTATTTGTTTCAGGACTTTAGCCGACGCTTCCAGCCCGCAGATGGTCAAGCGCCCCGCCTGCGGCAAATACAGCCCGGCCAGCAGCGACAGGAAAGAAGTTTTGCCGGCGCCGTTGGCGCCGATCAGTCCTATGCTTTCTCCTCTTTCTATAGAGCAGTCAATGCCGGCCAGCGCTTGCCGGCCGCACGGATAACTGAAACTTACGCCCGTAAATTTTATCAGTCCTTCGGCCATAGGTCTCCTTTTTTGAGGCGCGCCGGTTGCCGCCTGTCCGCGAAAAAACGCCGACAGCGGCGGCGCGCAGAGATTAAACCGCGAAAACGCCAAAGCGAATAATCAGAAACAGCCCGCAGAAAAAAATCATGTAAAGAACGTCCCAAACGCGAATATCCTTTTGCCCAGGGACAGGCAGCAACCCGTTAAAGCCGCGCCCCAGCATGGCCTGGTGTATATTTTCGCAGCGGTTCAGAGTGCGGATAAGCAATTGCCCGAGCAACGGCCCCCAAACCCGCCGCCTTATACCGCGTCCGTGGCTGCGCAGGCTATAGGCGCGCGTGGTATGCCAGGTCTCGATCAGCAAAACATGTATGTATCTGTACAGGACAAGTATCTGCTGAACAAACAATCGCGGCACAGGCAGACAGTACAGTGCGCGCGACAGTTGTGTTATGCCGGTCGTCGCCAGCAAGAGAGCGCCGGCAATGATTGTCAGGGCAAATTTCAGAATAATGTTTAGCGCGAATACAAGGCCAAGCGGCCAAAAAACGCCCAACAGGCGGACATAAACGGCCGGGGCGAAAAACAGGCTGGACAAAGCGAGAAAGACAACAAAAGGCGAAGCCAGCAGCATCCGTAAAAGAAGAAAGCCCCAGGGTATATTGCCTGCTGTGGCCACAAATATCGGATAGATGAAAAGCGGAAGCATTTTACATACTTCCGCCCGGGGAAAAGAGATCACCGTAAGCAAGAAAAAGATTGTCGTTATGAGCTTGGCAAGGGGATGCAAAGAATGAACAGGCGAATTTTGCCGCGCCAATTCTTCCGTCCGCCGTATTTCCTTTTGCCAAAATTCAAGTTTGTTCATAATTTTCGAGGAAATATTGCCCGGGAAATAAACCCGCCCATCCGAAAAGATGCGGCACAAGTTTGGTTCCGCCAAGAAACGTCGGCGATGGCAGCCAATTCGCCACGTCTTCTCAAAGCGGCAAGGGGGACGAAAAACGATGCTTTCCCTTCCTAACACACAGGCAAACCCTGCTTGCATACGCCTAATGCTGTTTTCTGATTGAAAACGGATAAGGCTCGCCGCCCTGCGAGACACAAAACACAGGCGGAGCCGGAAAGCAGCCTGGCAATGATTTGTAGCAAAGCAGTATGCAAATCAGCTGCAAAGATGCTTTCATTTCAGTCAGGGAACAGTATAAGTTGCCGGCCGCGTCCGCAAAGCACGGGGCAGCGGACAGGCTAAACGGCTATGAGTAATAGCGATAGGAAAACATCCGGCGTTTGGGGCGCAATGCTTT
>JAISPA010000267.1 GCA_031275255.1 Acidaminococcales bacterium
GGTCGCCGCGCCGACTTTGATTACGGCTACGCCGCCGGACAGTTTGGCAAGTCTTTCCTGAAGTTTTTCCCGGTCAAAATCGGAAGTGGTTTCTTCAATCTGGAGGCGGATCTGCCCGACGCGGGCGGTGATCAGTTTCTTGTCGCCGGAGCCGTCGACAATCGTCGTAAGTTCTTTGGTTACGCGTACCTGGCGGGCGCGGCCGAGGTCGGCGATGTCCACGCTGTCGAGTTTGCGCCCGACTTCTTCGGAGATGACCGTGCCGCCGGTCAGGATGGAAATGTCTTCAAGCATGGCTTTTCTTCTGTCGCCGAAACCGGGCGCTTTTACCGCCACAGCCTTGAAAGTCCCGCGTAATTTGTTTACAACAAGGGTAGCCAGGGCTTCGCCTTCAACGTCCTCGGCGATGATCAGCAACTCGCGTCCTTGCTGCACGACTTTTTCCAGCACCGGCAGAAGATCGTTTATGACGTTGATCTTGCGGTCGGTAATCAAAATATAGGGCTCGCTGAGCACCGCTTCCATTTTGTCCGGATCGGTGGCCATGTAAGGGGAAATATAACCGCGGTCAAATTGCATGCCTTCGACTGTTTCCAGTTCCGTACCCATGGTTTTTGATTCTTCGACGGTGATGACGCCGTCTTTGCCGACTTTGTCCATAGCGTCGGCGATCAGGCCGCCAATTTCCTCATCGCTGGCCGATATGGAAGCGACCTGGGCAATAGCGTCCTTGGCATCCACTTTTTTGGCGACATTCTTTATTTCAGCGACTAAAACATCCACAGCCTTTTGGATGCCGCGTTTTAATACCATCGGATTCGCGCCTGCGGCGACGTTTTTCATTCCTTCGCGCACTATGGCCTGCGCCAGGAGGGTGGCGGTGGTAGTGCCGTCTCCCGCTACATCGTTGGTTTTGGTAGCAACTTCTTTGACCAATTGCGCACCCATGTTTTCAAAAGGATCTTCCAGCTCTATCTCACGGGCGATGGTTACGCCGTCATTGGTGATGGACGGCGCGCCGAATTTCTTGTCCAGCACGACATTGCGCCCCTTGGGGCCAAGCGTTACTTTTACGATGTCGGCAAGAGCGTTTACGCCGCGTTCAAGCGAACGGCGGGCTTCCTCATTGAATGCAATCTGTTTTGCCATATTAATTTACCTCCAAAAATTTACATTTTATATTTTTTGACAACTATTCGATGACGGCGAGAATGTCGCGTTCGCTTAAAATAAGGTATTCTTTCTCGTCTACCTTGACTTCCGTCCCGGCGTATTTGGAAAAAATAACTTTATCGCCCGCTTTGACGTCAATAGGAATTCTCTGCCCGTTTTCCAGAATCTTGCCCGAACCGACAGCAATTATTTTCCCTTCCTGCGGTTTTTCTTTCGCCGAATCCGGCAATACGATACCGCTTTTAGTTTTCTCCTCTTTGGCCAGAACTTCGATAATAACTCTGTCCGCAAGTGGTTTTAGTGTTTTTGACATTGTTTACTACCTCCCGATTGCTATCTTTCTTTAATTATTAGCACTCGCTAACATTGAGTGCTAATCCATTTATTATAATACAGAAAAGTTTTGGAAAAATCAACCCCTTCTTGCAAATAAAATTTTAATACTGTTCCCCGGTTAAAGCATGGATAAGATTTGCGGGCCGATTTGCCGTCCTGCGGGGTACAAAACGCAGACAATGTCCGTACGGGCGAGGCTTACCTCGCCCGCGTGGCAAATCAGCCGCAAAGATGCCATGGTTTTAGCCGGGGGCAGTATAAAGCGGCGGAAAACATCAACTGCCGCAAAGTCATGCCAATTGTTTTCTCAGGCAGAGTGAATACGCCTAAAAAAGTTTGATGAACAACGCGCGATGGGTTATACTGCTGATAGAACGCGACTTAAGAAACGGCGGTATCCTCATGGCAAAAACTAACGCCGTGCGCCTGTTGGCGGCGGCGGGAATCAGGTTCACGGTACATGAGTACGATATTTCGGACGGCAAGGTATCAGGCGTTGCCGTTGCCGTGAAACTCGGCCGGGAACCGGAACGGGTATTTAAGACGCTGGTCGCCGAGGGAAAAAGCACCGGGCTGAATGTGTTCCTGATCCCGGGCAATACTGAACTTGATTTGAAAAAGGCGGCCCGGGCGGCGGGCGATAAATATATTGAGATGATTAAGGCGCGCGAATTGGAGCAGCGGACGGGCTACGTTCACGGCGGCTGCTCGCCGGCAGGCATGAAAAAGCGGTTTCCGACTTTCATTGATGAAACCGCCGCGCTGTATGATGCGATTTTTGTAAGCGGCGGGCGCCCCGGTTTGCAGGTGGAACTTGCTCCGGCCGACCTGGCGCGGATAACCGGCGCCCTGTTTTGCGATTTGTTTTGAGCAGCTTGACACGCGAAAAAACAACGCCGGCGGCCCGGCGTTGCCCGACGAAGAACGGAGGAAATGAAATGAATATTCCCGACCCTGACAACCGGCGTCCTGTGCCGGGATTTGCGGTAACCTACGTCAAACCGACGATTAAACGCCCGAACATTATCGTCGGC
>JAISPA010000136.1 GCA_031275255.1 Acidaminococcales bacterium
CCGGAGATGACAAAAATAATCTTGAACGGCTTCCCACCCGCTTTCGTCCGCCTGTTGCTTTCGCGAAAATTATGCCATAATATATACAAAATAGTTCAATAAAAAAGGAGGCAACTAACTATGGAAGATTTTATCCAGGAATTCAATCCGCCTGTTAAAATACATACAGGCAAAACAAAACAAGATATTAAAAAAAGAGTATGGCAGATGGACGGAAAGGCGGCAATAGAAGAAGATGCCCAGAATATGGTCTGTTTGGGGCAATACAACATAGAGGAAGTTTGGAAGCATTACGATAAGGATTGTTATATCAGTAATTATGGTTATGTAGCGAGAATTGAGGAAAAACAAGCAATAGAAATTTTTCAGGAAAATTTATTTGCAAAGTTCAAATCCGAAGAAGGCGTAAGGTATATAGATTTGACACAAACACAGAAAGCTTTTATGAGAAATAAAAATATAGTCCCGGTCAATAAAGTGAATTCCGGCTGCCAAATATGGTTGCTCGTTGCAGGAATTGGCGACGTTCATAGAATGGTTGCCGAAAAATTTTTAAAAAAACCGGCGGGCGATGCCAAACGCGGCTGGGGTGTCCACCATATTGACAATAATTCTTATAATAACAGTGTAACCAACTTGATTTGGCTTAAACAGGCGGAACAACATTCTACTCACCACAAAAAACTACATCCCATGTCCCACTGACCGGCCCTGTAAAAACCTGAGCCGATACCGGGTGATATGGACACGGGCGGTCTGCGGCGGCTTGAGGCTTTGAAGCGAAAAAACCGATTTGGGGATAGCCACGGCATGGGACCGGAAGCTCCGCCATTCTTTGATGATTTTGTATGTCTGTTCGTCCCTCATGTTCAATTCTATCCTCCTGATTGTCTCCACCTCGTCTTTCTTAGTGATGATGAGGTGTTATTTTATACCGTATCCTGTCCCTTCAAGTGAGACAATATCACATGCAGTTCAGAGTCCGTAAAAAGTATTGCCGGGCGGTTGTTGATTAGCGCTCTTATTTTTGTTAATATACTCTATAACGGTAATAAATGTTTTTTTGATCCATAAGGAGACAATATATGCTTAAACTGGAAATCAATGACGTATGGCAAAAAGTTCTGAACCGGCTGGAAAAAGAAACTCCTGCGCCGGTTTTTAAGGCTTTTATAAAACCTCTCATTCCTTTGGCAGCGGATGACGGCCTTTTTACGCTTGCTTCCCCGTATGCTTTCATCAAGGATCAGGTGGAAAGCAATTACGGCGAGAAATTAACGGCGGCACTTTGCGCCGTTTGCGGTGAAAATGTTGCCGTCCGGATTGAGAATATAGAAGGGGACGAAAATAACCGGCCGGAAGATTTCTCCGCAGACAGCGCCGTCATGGAAGCAAAAAAGGAAGGTTTTCCGCCGGAAGAAGAGTTTGCCAAAACTTTAAACGGCAAGTATAATTTTGATACTTTCGTCGTCGGAAATTCCAACCGTTTCGCGCATGCCGCTGCGCTGGCTGTTTCCGAAACACCGGCAAAGGTTTACAACCCTTTGTTCATTTACGGCGGGGTAGGGCTCGGCAAGACGCATTTAATGCACGCCATCGGTCAAAAAATAAAGGAAAATATTGCCGGCAGCCGGGTGATTTATACTTCCAGCGAGAAATTTACCAACGAATTTATCAATTCTATCAGCAATAAAACTTCCGCCGAAGGATTTCGCAAGAAATACCGCAATATTGATTGTCTGCTGATCGACGATATTCAGTTTTTGGCCAAAAAGGAACAGACTAAGGAAGAGTTTTTTCATACTTTCAATACTCTTTTTGATTCCAACAAACAAATCGTCATTGCCAGCGACCGGCCGCCCAAGGAAATCATGACTTTGGAAGCCCGGCTTGTTTCACGGTTTGAAAGCGGCCTTATCGCAGATATTCATCCGCCTGACCAAGAAACGCGTATCGCTATCCTGCGGAAAAAAGCTCAGTCCGCCGACCTGGTTATTGATAACGAAGTACTTGCTTTTATCGCCAGCAAAATCAAAAATAATATAAGAGAATTGGAAGGGGCTTTTCTGAAGGTAATCGCTTTCTCCAGCATCAATAATACGCCGATTACTTTAGAGTCCACCGTTTCGGCTCTCAAAAACATTATCGGCGAAAAAATCAGCCGGCCGGTTAACGCCGATTTGATCCTTGATAAAATTTCCGTTCATTACAAAATAAAAAAAGAGGACATTTTAGCGCAAAGACGCTCCCGCAACACTGTTTTTCCAAGGCATGTAGCCATGTACCTTTTACGGGACCTTACGGATTATTCTTTTTCCAAGATCGGCGAAATTTTTAGCGGCAGAAATTATTCTACGGTAATTCATGCGGTCCAGAAGATTACAAACGATATGGAAAAAGACAAAAAATTTGAGCAGGAAATCAAAGAGATCGCGCAAAAAATTTTGAACTCCAATTAACCGCCAAACCGAAAGTTGATAAGGTGTTGATTTACACATTTAAACAGCATTAATACCGGAACAGAAATGTTGATAAAGTTTTTAATTACTGTTCGGCTGTCAATCATGTTCATAAAAAAGCCAGTTTTGCAGTTTAAAATCAACAGCTTCTTCACAGGCGGGTTGCTTTTATACAGCGGGCGGAAAAACGTTATCAACATAATAAACAAATATTAATACTACAACTACGAAAATTTTTATATAATATTATAAATAGAAAAAACACGGAGGAAAAAATATGAAAATAATCTGCCAAGCCCAGAAACTCGGCAAAGCGGCCCAGATACTGCAAAAAGCCTTGCCGTCCAAGGCGGTGAGTTCTCAAGTTTATATGTGCGTTTACCTGAAGGCCTTTGAAAATAAAATAGAGATGCAAGCGACTGATTCCGTATTCGGCGTATCGGTAACGCTGGACGCGCAAGTCGTTGAAGAGGGCGAGGCGGTAATCGCCGGAGCGCTTTTTACGTCGGTGGTGGAAAAGGTAGAGAGAGAATATGTGGAAATTTATAAGAACGAAGAAGAAAGCAAGGTTGTAATATCCTCAGGTGAAGACCGGGAAGCGGTTATTTTCTGTCTGCCGGCTGAGGATTATCCTGTGATTAATAAGTTGTCCGTAACCAGTTTTATAAAAATCAAAGACGATATTCTGAAAGAGATGATCCGCAAGACGGTGTTTGCCTGTTCTTCCGAAAAGGAGATGCGGGCGATCTTTACCGGTGTGCTGGTGGAAATAAAAGGCAGGGAGCTTGTTTTCGCCGCTACCAATACGCATCGGCTTGTGGTGAAAAGATACGAATTGGAAAGCGAGCAGGGAGAATTTTCCATGGTCATACCCTCCGGCATATTAAGGGAAATTGAGAGTATAAATCTGGGCGAATTGCCGGAAGATGTGATTGTCGGCTGGAAAAATCATCAAATAATTCTGCGGTTTGGCGACGTTTATATGGAGTCACGGCTTATTGAAGGAAGTTTTCCCGATTATCGGAAGGTTATCCCGGCTTCTTTCGGTAAAAAAGCCAGGGTAAAGACGGCGGATCTTTTGGGAGCGGTAAGCCGGGCGGCGCCTTTTTCCAAAGAAGGAGAAAACAATGTGCTGAAGCTGAGTATTGATAACGGGCGGATGGTTATAAGCGCCAGCAACCCGGAAAAAGGGAAAAGCACGGAGAAAATCAGTTGCGAAAATGAGGGGGGACCGATTGAAATAGCTTTCAACATGAAATATATCAGCGATATATTAAGGAGAATAGAAAGCGAATATACCGTCGTAAGCCTGAACAGTTCGGTCAGCCCGGCGCAGGTAGCGGCGGAGGGCGACGATAATTATCTTTATATCATGACTCCTATAAGGTTGGGAACCTGAGGATAGAGGCAGTAAAAAGAAAAGGCGGGTTAATTGTTTGCCGCTCGCGGGCGGAAAGACAATGAAAAAAATGAGGGTAAAAAGGCTGCTTGTTGATAATTTTCGTAATTGTCAAAAGGGCGATTGGTTTTTTTCCGGCGGTATAAACGTTTTGTACGGACACAACGGCGAGGGAAAGACCAATGTTATAGAATCTTTGTATTTTTCCGCTTTAGGCTGTTCGCACAGGACCTTTCAGGAAGATGACCTTATAAACAGCGCGGCGGACGGCATGGGCGTATGCGTTGTCGCGGAAAAGGAAGACGGCGGGGAAACGAAGATCGTTATAAAAAAAAGCGCCCGGCGCAAAAGCAAGGAAATAACGGTCGATAACAGCAAAGTAAAGCCGCGCGAGTTGATCGGTCAGATAAAAGCGGCCATTTTTTCGCCGGAAGACTTAAAGCTGGCTAAAAGCGAGCCGGCGCTCCGGCGCCGGTTTATTGATATGCAGATAGCGCAGGTAAACAGCGCTTACTGTTTTTCTTTGGCAAGGTACAACAAGATTCTGCAGCAGAGAAACAAATTGTTGGCCGCGATAAAAGAAAGAAAGATGTCCGTAAATTTGCTGGAAGTGTGGGATGATCAACTGGCGAAGGAAGCCAGCTTAATTTTGCCGGCGCGGCTGAAAACTTTGCTGAAAATATCTCGTCTGACCGCTGAAGTATATGGGGAATTGTCCGGCCGCCGGGAAAAGGCGGGCATGGTTTATTGCCGCCGGGAGGACGGGAGCAGTGAGTTTGTCGGCGAAGACGCCGAAAACAGTTATTGTTGGTACAAAAAAGGACTGGCGGCGCGGATAAAAAAAGATACCGAAAATGCTTCTACCGGGCTGGGGCCGCATCGGGACGATATATTCTTTACTTTGGACGGCCTGCCGCTTAAAAATTTCGCTTCGCAGGGACAGCAGCGCAGCTTTGTGCTGGCGCTCAAGATAGCGGAAACCATGATTATAAGGGATGAGTGCGGGGAGTATCCTATTCTTTTGCTTGATGATGCCTTGAGCGAGTTGGACGCCCGGCGGCGGCAAAAACTCATAGATTTTCTCAGCGGCCGCATACAGACCTTTATTACTTTAACGGAAAAAAATTTATTTAAGGATTTCGGCCGGGCGGTTTTCTACCGGGTGGAAAAAGGCGTCGTCAGCGAGGCTTGAAATGGATAACGTGTACGGCAGTTTGCAAAAACTTTTGGGCGGAAAAGAAAACCGGGAGAAGTATTTCGCCGCCTGGCTTAAAGTCCATTGGCAGGATGTGGCGGGAGAGGACGCGGCGAGGAGTTTTCCGGACAACCTGCGCAATAAGATTCTTTTTTTGCGCGTGGAGGGGTCAAGCTGGGCGCATAATCTTCTGACAAGGAAAAAAGAAATTATAGATAGAATAAATTCGAGTTTAAATGATATAATAATAAAAGATATAAAATTTTCCACCGGCGCGCGCCCAAAAGAAAGGGAATAGCCGCAAGGGCAAGGTTTGCTTTGCCCCTGCGAATATTGCCGGTGTTTTGTACCTCGCAAAGCGGTAAAGCAGTTCGCAAATCTTATCTATATTTTAACCGGGAAACGACATAAGGTACTGATCGGTAATTTATCGCCGCTTGGCGGAAAAGAAAACCGGGAGAAATATTTCGCCGCACGGCTTGAACAGTCCGTCGGCAGACTGCAGCAGTTACGGACGCGGCGGCGGGAAGTTTTCCGGGGCGTGCAGCGCATAAGCGGAAAAGAGGATTGATCCATGTATCTGCATATAGGTTCCGGCGTTGTGGTAGACACAAAAAAGGTCATCGGCGTGTTTAACTTAAAAGGGCTGAAGGAAAATCTTTTTTGCACAGAAGAATTTAAAAGGGAGGGTGATTTCAGCTGTGTACTCACAGACGAAGGAGTATTTTTTTCGGAACTTTCGTCTCTGACTTTGCAAAAACGCGCGGAAAACGCGTTGAGGGAAATTGACAAATTTTGCGGAAAGATTGTGGTAAGAGCATGACAGAAGAAAAAGGCAATTACGCCGACTCCGGTAAGGGCAATGTAGATTACGGGGCGCGGGACATACAGGTTCTG
Source organism: Acidaminococcales bacterium (assembly GCA_031275255.1). Classification (GTDB taxonomy): domain Bacteria; phylum Bacillota; class Negativicutes; order Acidaminococcales; family JAISLQ01; genus JAISLQ01. Next base: position 5,951 of record JAISPA010000136.1, read on the forward strand.
GAGGGGATAGAACACGTACGGCTGCGTCCGGCCATGTATATAGGCAGCGTCGGCAGCCGCGGGCTGCATCACCTGGTGTACGAAGTGGTGGACAACAGCATAGACGAGGCGCTGGCCGGCTACTGCGACAAAATAGAGGTGCTGGTCGGCAAAGACGACAGCATAACGGTTGTCGACAATGGCCGCGGCATACCGGTGGATATGCACATAACCGGCAAACCGGCGGTGGAGGTCGTCATGACCAAGCTCAACTCCGGCGGCAAGTTCGGAGGCGACGGCTACAAGGTCTCCGGCGGGCTGCACGGAGTCGGCGTTTCGGCGGTCAACGCGTTAAGCGAAGTTATGGAAGTCGAAATAAAGCGGGGCGGCAAGCTGTACGCCATCAAGTTTTCCCGGGGGCAGACGGCGGAAGAATTGAAAGAGATCGGCGTATCCGGCGAAACCGGCACTAAGGTAAGGTTTTTGCCTGACCGGGGCATTTTTGAGGAAACGGTCTTTAATTATGATATTTTGCGGCATCGGCTGCGCGAGCTGGCTTTTTTGAATAAAAATATAACTATAATATTGACCGATTTGCGTACAGAGGAAACCGAGACGTTTCATTATGAAGGCGGGATAAACTCTTTCGTCCAATATATCAACAAAAATAAAGACGTTTTGTTCGAGCCGCCGATTTACACCGTCGGCAGCCAGGAATACACCATGGTGGAAATTTCCATGCAATATAACGACGGGTACGCGGAGAATATTTTCTCCTTTGTCAACAACATCAACACCGAAGAGGGCGGCACACATCTCAGCGGTTTTAAAGTGGCCCTGACTAAATTGGTGAACGATTTCGCGCGTAAAAACAACATGCTCAAAGAGGGCGAGGAAAATCTGAGCGGCGACGACGTGCGCGAAGGATTGACGGCGATCATCAGCTTGAAAATGCGCGGCCCGCAGTTTGAGGGGCAGACCAAGACCAAGCTCAACAACGGCGAAGCGCAGGGGATTGTCAGCAAGGTGCTTTCCGAAGGGCTGGACGAATTTTTGGGACAACATCCGGCGGTTGCGAAAAAAATCATTGAAAAATGCATATTGGCGGCGCGGGCGCGGGCGGCGGCCCGGAAAGCCCGCGAGCTTACCCGTCGCAAGACGGCTTTTGACGGCGGAGCGCTGCCGGGAAAATTGGCCGACTGCTCCAACAAGGACAATGTGGATACGGAGATTTTCATTGTGGAGGGCGATTCCGCCGGCGGGTCGGCCAAACAGGGGCGCGACCGCCAGTTTCAGGCCATCCTGCCTTTGCGCGGCAAGATCCTCAATGTGGAAAAGGCGCGTCTGGACAAAATACTCGGCAACGAGGAGATCCGGTCGATGGTTACGGCTTTCGGCAACGGCATCGGCGAGGAGTTTGATATAGAGAAAAGCCGTTACGGCCGGATCATCATCATGACCGACGCAGACGTGGACGGCGCCCATATCAGGACACTGCTGCTGACTTTCTTTTACCGGCATATGAAGGGGCTTATCGAGTCGGGGCGCGTCTATATCGCGCAGCCGCCGCTTTATCAGCTGAAAAAGGGCCGGGAACAGTGGTATTTGTACAACGATGAAGAGTTGAACGCTTTGCTCGACAGGATCGGCCGCGACGGCAACGCCGTCATACAACGCTACAAAGGGCTGGGCGAGATGAACGCCGAACAATTGTGGGACACGACCATGAACCCGCAGGCGCGCACCATTTTAAAGGTAACGCTGGAGGACGCGATCGAGGCGGACGAGATATTTTCCATCCTGATGGGCGACAAGGTGGAGCCGCGCCGGCAGTTTATCGAAGAACACGCGAGCGAAGTGCGCAATCTTGACTTGTGATAAAAGCAGGGAAAATTTTCAGCCCGCGCAAAAGCGGCGTAAAAGGGGATGATAGGGTATGCGCAGGGAAGATGACGAAAAAAAGGCTTTTTTAGAAGACCTGAAAGAAAAAATGAAAAACCCGCTTTTTCGTGCGGCCAACGAGCAGCTGTTCAAAAAATTGGAACGGGAAATAAAAGAGCAGGAAGCGGAAGATAAAATAAGAAAATATCTCCGGGACGAAAATCCCGGCGCGAGTTTCGCCCGGGTGGTGCTTGACACGCAGGTGGATGTAAAGATCATCGAGCAGCTCATCGCCGACGGGAGGATTGACGTCAAGGTGAGCAACCAGGACTACAAGGAGCTGGAAGCGGAGCAAAAACAGCTGCTCAACAGGCTGTCACAGATCGGCGGTTCGCTTGACAACAAGAACAAAGCCGAGCAAATAAAACGGGAAAGCGAGGAAATCAGAACTTCCGGCATGTACAGCAAAAAAGAGAAGTTGTCTTTTCCTAACCAGAAAAAGAATTGATTATACTGTTCCCCGATTAAAACCTAGATAAGATTTGCGCGCTGATTTGCCGCAAAGAGGCCGTGATTTTAGCCGGGTAACAGCATAAGGCAGGCAAAGCGGCCGGCGAATAAACGCCGGCCGCTTTGCGGCGTAGCGCAGTTTTTGCGCCCGGATGTCCGGCGATAAGCCGCCCGGAGTGCCCGGCCGCAGAACGCGCCCCGCGGGGAGAAAGCCGCCGGGATTTACCAGTTGCGCGTTTTGCGCCAAAATTCCGGCCGCAGCAGCACCAGGACGGTGAAAAATTCCAGCCGCGCCAGCAGCATGCAGAAGGTAACGGCCACTTTGCTTATTTCATCCAAATCGGCTAAGCTTTTCGCGCCCGGCAAAAGAGCGAAGGGGACGTCCGTTCCCGCCGTGCCGATGATGGAAGCCATGAGCAGTATGCTTTCGGAAAAGTCGACGCCGCGGAAGGTCAGGACGGCGACGGCCAGAAAATAAATAAAAATGAAAACAAACAAATAGCGGGCGGCGGAGGAGGTCAGGGCGCTGGTTACCGTCTGGCCGTTTAGGGAAAGATTAAAGATCACTTTAGGGTGCAGGATGCGTTTGAGTTCTATATAGATAAGTTCCAAGACGATGATCAGACGGGCTATTTTAATGCCGCCGGCGGTGGACGCGGTGCAGCCGCCGATAAACATGAAGGTGAAAATCAGAAATTTGCTGAAAGGCGGCCACGGGTTAAGGTCGGCAAGAACAAGGCCGGAAGTGGAAAGGACGGAAGAAACGTGAAAGAAAGCGCTGTGCAGTGAACCGGACAAAGAGTAAGTGCCGGCGCGATACAGATCGTAGGCGATCAGCAGGGTGCCGGCGGCGATCAGGGCGATAAAAACGCGCAATTCTATGTCGGCGATAAATTTTCGCCAGCCGCGGACGAAAACTTGATGGTAAAGGGAAAAATTGACCGCCGCGCCGATGGTAACGAGCGCGGTGAGAGATTCCACCAAAGGACTGTTAAAATAGCGGATGCTTTCGTTATGGACGGAAAAGCCGCCGGTCGATACGGAGGACATGCTGTGCGTAATCGCATCGAAAGCGTTCAGCCCGACGAGAGAAAGGATGAGCGCAAAAATCACCGTCATGCCCGTATAGATCTTCCAGAGCAAAAAGGCCGTGTCGCTGAGGCGCGGCAGCACCCTTTCCCGGGAAGCGCCCGGCTCGGCGTTAACCAGACTGATCGCGCCCGCGCCGTATTGCGGCAGGAAAGAAACGAAAAGTACGATTATGCCCATGCCGCCGAGCCATTGCGTCATGCTGCGCCAAAAGAGGATGCTTTTGGGGACGAGCGTAAGATCCCGAATCAAGGTCGAGCCTACGGTGGTAAAGCCGGACGTGCTTTCTAATATGGCGTAAAAGGGCGGCAGTACGCCTGAGAACATATAAGGCAGAGCGCCGCAAAAAGACAGCGTTACCCACCCGCCGCAAACGGATAAAATAGCTTCGCGCGAGGACATAGCGGTATCCCGGCGGCCGTGCAGGGTCATGGAATAACCGATGATGGCGGTTACGGACGTGGCGAGAATAAGTTCAAGGATGTCTGATTCCAGGAAAAGAAAAGACATGAGGACGGACAGGAGCATACAGGCGGAACAGACCAGCAGGAGCTGACCGACGATAAATTCGACAAAGAGAAAATTCATCACTTACGCTCCCGGCGGCTATTTGCCCTTGAGGCTTGCCATTACTTCGTTTACGGCGTCAAATTCGACAAACAGGATGGCCCGGTCGCCCGGGTAAAGGACGGTGTTGCCGTGCGGTATAAGGGCGGTTTTTTCATGCACGACGGCGCAGACAAGGCAGCGGTTGGACAGGCTGGCGTTGCGCAAAGGGATGCCGGCCAGGGGGCTGAGGGCGTCAATTACTATTTCGATCGCCTCCGCTTTCGCACCTTCAAAAATGGAGACGCCGAGCACATCGCCGCGCCGGAGAAAGCGCAGCACCTCGCCGACGCTTAACAGCCTTGTGGAAACGACAATGCCTACTCCTACTTCTTCCATCAGGCCGGCGTATTCTGTATAAGCGGTTTTGACTACTGTTTTCTTCGCGCCCAAGTGTTTGGACAAAAGCGCGAGCAGGAGATTGAGCTTGTCATCTTCGGTCAGGCAGATGACGATATCAGCTTCGGCTACCCCTTCCTGTGTGAGCAGCTCTATGTTGGTGCCGTCACCGCAGATGACCAGACTGTTTTTCAAAAGAGCGGTGATCTGCTCACATCTTTCCATGTTTTTGTCAATGATTTTTACGGATATCCCCTGGTTTTCCAAAAGCGGCGCCAGATAGCGCCCGACCCGACCGGCGCCGATGATCAGAACCCGTTCGATTTTGCTTAAAGATACGCCCAGGAAATTTTCAAATTCCGCGATAACGCCGACAAGCCCGATGCAGAAAATCATGTCGCCGGACAGGATTACATCGTCGCCGCGCGGGATGGTAAGCTTGTTTTTGTGCAGTATGCCTGTCACTAAAATGCCTTTGGGCAAGCCGAGCTCCCGCAGCGGCTTGTTGGTCAGGGGTGAATTTTCCGAAATCCGGCACTCAAAGATTTTTACCTGCCCGTCGGCGAAGTTGCCGACGTCGATGGTAAAGGGGGTGAGCAGAAGGCGGACTATTTCCAGCGCGATGATGCGCTCAGGATTAAGTACCAGGTCAATGTCCGTTACGTTGCGGATAAAATTATCCGCCTCCCCGGTGTATTCATTGCTCCTTATGCGGGCGACGGTCTGCTTGACGCCGACTTTTTTCGCCATCATGCAAATGATCATGTTCACTTCGTCGCTGTAGGTGCAGGCTATAAGGACGTCGGCGCCTTTGACGTCCGGGTCGGTAAGCACGCCTGGGCTGGCGCCGTTGCCGGCGATGGTAAGTATGTCAAGATTGTTTTTTATAATCTCGCGATGGGATTCATCGGATTCCACCACTACCACTTCGTGCTGTTCCTTGGTCAGATATTCCGCCAGGCTGTAGCCTAATTTTCCCGCGCCGACAATTACCACGCGCATTTTTTCACCAACCAGGCCGGCGCTTTCCGGCTTGCCGCGGAAAGGCCGCAAATTTTTGTCTAAATTAATAATAACATTTTTTCCGTTTGTTGCAAGCGGATATTCGCGCTAAGGAGCGATCTTTGCCGCGACAAGTTTTTCCCAAACGGAAGCTGTCAGGGTATAATGATTAAAAGAAGCGGGTGAGAAAATGCGGATAACCCTTCCTCAATGTGAAATTACGACAGACGCGGAAAACACGGGCGAGAAGAAAAAAAACTATATTTTGCTTGCCGGCGGGCGCGCGCCCGCGCCCGCCTGGCTTAGAGCGGCGGCGGCGGGCAGGGCGCCCGTCTGCGCCGACCGGGGGGTTTC
>JAISPA010000219.1 GCA_031275255.1 Acidaminococcales bacterium
TGACATCCGGATGCAAGCCGAGTTCCGGTTCTTCAACGCAAACCAAAGGAGGGGGATCGGGATGGCATAAAACGGCCAGCAAACACAAATAGCGCAATGTACCGTCAGAAAGGCGGGTAGCGGGGATTGGACTCCTCAACCCGCGCTCTTGGAAAAATATTTGCACAGTATTGCCTGTGATATTAATCTCGTAGTCCTCGACATTGCCGTAGAAACGCCGCAGCTCTTGCAAAAGGCGCTTTTTCGCGCTGTAATCGTTCCGTATAAAGTTCAGGGCCAAGCCGAGGTTGCCGCCGTCCGCTTCGAGATAGTTATTGGGCAGGTCTACCTTTTGCGGCAGGCGCGCGGCGGTATAGCGGCCGAAGCTCCATTCGCGGTACAGCCGGATTTTGCCGAATTCCTGCGCAAGGGCTGTGATTTCAGGATAATGGATTGTGTCGCGGATCTGGACGAGGATGGATTGGGCCATATCTATATCAGCCCGTTGCAGACTACGCATCTGTAAATTGTTGTCCAAAATGTTGATAATTGACTTGCCCTGACAAAAATCATAGAAAATATATGGTTTGTCATGTCCCGGTTCGGGCGGTTTGCTAGTTATACTTTCGTCGCTAATGGTAAATGCCCGGTTATCCGCCGTGAAAACAACCTTGTAGCGCAATTGCTCCTGCCTGGCGTTAGGCAGCGGGTTGCGGACAAGAAAGTCCAGACTCGCGCTTTCCGCCTCCCGGCCGCCCTTGTGCAGCCATTCCAAAACGCCGCCGCCTTCACGGATAGGTTTGGTTATGTCTGTCGGCGCGCTGCGCAGCAAGTCAAACGCTTCCAGGAAATTTGACTTGCCGCTCCCGTTTGTGCCTATGACGACATTGATTGGCCGCAAATCAATGTCGTCCGTGCTGCCGAAGCTAAGAAAATTGCTTAGCCTGATTGATTCTATCATTTTCTTTTACCCTCCAGCCTGCGATAAAATCCGTTTCTGGCAGCCAGCCTGTCTGCCGCCGCGGCCGCCCGCTCCGCCGTGATGCCGGTCATGCAGCGCATGTCCGGGCATTGATGTTTCATCCTGTCCCGGCAGCCCGGGCAGATGGGCTCCGCGCGCAGCACTATCGCGCCCTCCGCCTTATAGGGGCCGTAAAGTTCCGGTTTGGACGGGCCGTAGAAAGCCAAAAGCGGCACTTTCTGGCTGACCGCCAGGTGCATGGGGCCGCTGTCGTTGGTAATGAAAATATTCATCCGCCTGATGGCGGCGGCCAGAGCGCCGACCGTCAGGCGGCCTGTCGCCACGATCGGCCGCGCTTTCATGCGGGCGGCGGCCTCTTCCACTATGGGCAGTTCGGCGGCGCTGCCGAAAAAAACTATCTTAAAGCCCTTGTCCGCCAAGTGGTCGGCCACGATGGCGAATCTTTCCGGCAGCCAGCGTTTGGCGGCGGAAGCGCTGCCGACGTTAAAGCCGGCGAGTTTGTCCCCGTCCGCTATGCCGCTGGCAGCGAAAAACGCCGCCGCCCTTTCTTCCCCCGCCGGCGGCGGGATTATCTTCAGCCCCGCGCCGTCCGCTGCGGGACAGCCCAGCCGCCGCAGGACGTCAAGATACATGTCGGCCGCGTGGAGGCTGCGGTCAAGCCGCAGCGGGCGATCAAAAAACGGGCTGAACAGGCGGTGTACGGCGCCCGCTTTGTATTTTGCCCCGCTGAAAGCCGCCAGAAAAGAGCAGCGTTCGCTCGGGTTGAGATTGATCAAAAGATCAAAAGGCCGGCGGCGCAGCCCGGCCGCGCGCCGCCAAAGGGCGGGCAGTCCCCTGTCCCGGCCTTTGCGGTCAACGGTCAGCACTTCGTCCAGGTCAGGGTTTTCGCTCATTATGTCCAGCCACTTTTCATCGATCAGATAAGATATTTTAGCCTGGGGCGCCGCCCGGCGCAGAGCGTGCAAAAACGGCGTAGTCAGCGCCAGGTCGCCCATCTGCATCAAAAAGGTAACGATGATGTTCCCGGCTTCGTTTATTTTCATATCTTCCCCGTCAAATCATGCTTTTTTCGCAAACCGCGAATACCTCGCCGGCGCTGATGCGCGGCATACAGACAAATTCCCGGCGGGGGCAGTTCCTTTTGAAACAGGGCGCGCAAGGCGCGCCGGTACTTATATACTCGCTCAAAGGGCCGTAAGTGCCCGCCCTTTGCCCGCTGCTCGGCCCGAACAACGACACGGTCGGCACGCCCGCCGCCGCCGCGAGGTGCAAAGGCCCGGTATCGCCGCCCACGCAGATGGAGGCTTGTTTGACCAAGCCCAGCAGTTCAATTATATTGGTTTGGCCTGTGAAATCAATTATATCCAAAGGCGCGGCCATTTTCTTTATCATTTCGGCTTTGCCGGCGTCGGCCGCGCCGCCGGCCAGCGCCACGGACACGCCTTTTTCAGCGAATTTGACCGCCAGATGAGCGTAGTGTCCGGGCGGCCATTCTTTGCTGGCCCAGCCGGCGGCCGGGAAGAATACGGCCAGTTTGCCCACAGCGCCCGCTTGCGCCAGAAGCCCGCGCATTTTCGCCGCTTCCCGGCTAAAGTCCGGCAAGGGAAACACCACCTCCGCCGGAATCTCGCCGAGGGAGCGTATAACGTCAAGATAACGCTGGATAATGTGGCCTTTGCTGTTTTTTCCGTATATGGGACGGGTTACGAGAAAGCTCCCCTCGCGCATCTCGCAGTAGCCTATGCGTTCGGGGCAGCCGCTTAAAACGGCGACCAAGGAGCTTTTAAACAGCCCCTGCAAATCGATTACCAAGTCAAAGCGGCGGCGGTGGAGATCGGCGCGCAATTGCCGCAAAAAGGCGATTTTTCCCAAAAAAGGCAGTTTCTTCAGCGTATTTTTGTGAAAAATAAATTTTTCGTCGATATAAGGCATGCCCGGCAGTATGGCGGCGAACTGCGGCTCCACCAGCCAGGTGATCCCGGCGCCGGGATAAAGCCGGCGCAAGGCGTAAAGCGAAGGCAGGGCGTGTATTATGTCGCCGAGCGCGCTCATTTTTATCACTAATATGTTCCGGTATGCTTTCATCAAAATTCGCACAGGCCACTCCCGCCGCCGGCGGCAAGAGGGATGCGCTTCCTCATTTTTCGCTTGCTGCGGCACGGAAAATTCAATCAAGGTTTTCCCGGTTTTGCGCCCGCAATATGGTTTCGACCTTTGCGCAAAGGTCGCCGGCGTGGAAAAGATAACCTTTTATTCCGGCGTTGGCCGCCGCCTCGAGGTCGGTATTCTTGTCGCCGACGAGGAACGACCTTTCTTTGTCTACGGCGTATTCGTCCATGGCCGCCAGCAAGAGGCCCGGCCGGGGCTTGCGGCAAAGGCAGGGGGAGCCGAAAGCCGGGTGATGCGGGCAAACGTAAAAAGCATCGATTTTCGCGCCCCGGGCGGCCAGTTCCCCGTTCATAAAAGCATGCAGCGCGTCCACGTCCTCCATGCGGTAAAAGCCGCGCGCCACGCCGCTCTGGTTGGTAACCACAAAAACGTAATAGCCGAGCCTGTTC
>JAISPA010000222.1 GCA_031275255.1 Acidaminococcales bacterium
AGGCACCGCTTGCCGTCATGAGAATCGCCGAACTGCTGCAAACGGTTTTGCCGGCGGGCGTGCTGGAAGTCGTGGCCGGCTCCGGCGCGGCAGCCGGCATCGCCCTTACCGCTCATCCTTTGGTAAAAAAGATTTCTTTCACCGGCTCCAGCCCGGCAGGCAAAGCGGTCCTCAAACAGGCGGCCGGCAATCTCACGCCCTGCCTGATGGAACTGGGCGGGAAGAACAATTTTATCATTCTGCCCGGCTGCGACTTGGACAAAGCAGTGCCGGCGGCGCATGAAGGAGCTTTTTACAACAACGGGCAAGCCTGCACGGCCACCTCGCGCATCCTGGTGCACCGCCCGCAGCACGATGAATTTGTGGAGAAACTGGCGCGCTCCGTGAAAAGAACCCGGGTGGGCGACGGCGCCGACGAGAAAGTGCATGTGGGGCCGCTCGTTAATTTGGCCCAGCAGCAAAAGGTGCTGGAGTACATAGGCGTCGGCCTGTCGGAAGGCGCCGTCATCGCGGCGCAAGGGGAACTTCCCCGGGAAACGCGTTTGAAAAACGGCTATTTTGTTCCGCCTACCCTCTTTACCCAGGTCAAGCCCGGCATGCGCATAGCGCAGGAAGAAATATTCGGGCCGGTTGTCTGTGTGCTTTCTTACGAGGATGTCGCCGAGGCCGTGAAAATTGCCAACGACACGGAATACGGGCTGATCGCCGTAGTGTACGGGCAGGACGCGGAAGAAGCCTGGCGCGTGGCAAGACAGATGGACGTAGGGTCTGTATACATCAACAATTTTTACCGCGCCGGCAAAAATTGCGTACCCTTTGGCGGCAATAAAGGCAGCGGTTTTGGCCGTGAGCGTTCTATCGAGACTTTGCGCGAATTTGGCCGCAGCAAAACAGTAAAAACCGTTTCCGGCATTGGGAAAATCCCCGTCTGGTCGATTGAATGATTGGGGGAAACCCGCGGCGGAAAGCATTTTAAATAAAATACGGAAAGGAAGTATAGCATGAAAAGACAAACACTCTTGGCGTTGGCGGTTTTGTTTACAGTTTCCCTGTTTTTGGCTGCTTGCGGCGCTCCGGCCAAACCCGCGCCGGCCGCCGAAAATAATGCCCGGCCCGCAGCCGGCGGCAAAAGCGGCGGGCAAAGGCTCATTATTGCTTCCGGGCCGATCGGGGGCGCTTTTTATCCGATTGCCGGCGGCATAGCGGCGCTTATCAACGAGAATGTCAAAGGAGTGTCCGTTTCCGTACAGGTAACCGGCGGCGGCATTGAAAACGCCCGCCTTGTCGGCACCGGCGAGGCGGACCTCGGTATGAGCGCGGCCGATCAGACTTATCACGCTTACAAGCATTCGGGAATGTTCGCCAAAGACAATCTTTCCTTAAAAACGCTCGGCACTTTGCACTCGTCGCCGCAGCAAATCATAGTGTTGAAAAAATCGGGCATCAGGGAATTTGAAGACCTGAAAGGCAAAAAAGTGGCGATCGGAGAACCGGGCGGCGGCTCGGAAGTGGCTTTTAAAGAAGTGTTGAAAGCCTTGGGCTGGAAAGAGACGGATGTAAGAATGATTTTCCTGCCCTATGACCAGGCGATGGAACAGCTTGGCGACGGACTGTTAGATGCCGCCTGCGTGTACGCCGGCATGCCGGCGCCGACGGTTACCGCCTTGGCGACCAAGATGGACGTCCTCATGGTCAACCACTCGGACGCCCTGTTTGAAAAACTTGCCAAGGTTACGCCGCTTTATGCCAGCGAAACAATACCGGCCGGCTCTTACAAAGGCATGGACGCGGCTATAAAAACTCCTACCCAGCGCATCATGTTTACCTGTTCGGACAAGCTCAGCCCTGATCTTGCTTACCAAATCACCAAAGCGGTTTACGGAAATCTCGGCAAACTGGCTGCTTTCCATAGCGCCGTCAAAAGCATTTCCCTGGAGAGCGCCCCCAAAACGACTGCGCCTTTAAACGACGGGGCTAAGAAGTATTACTCGGAGGCCGGCGTTATTAAATAATACGCTTGCCCGGTTTAAACGCGGTCAAGAATACTGGCTTTTGCCGCCCGGGCGGCCCGAAGAGGAGCGAGAACTACACGGTTAAGGAGAAACCTCCATGACAGGAAATTTTTTGGCAAGGTTTGTTTATGTTTTTGCCTTTTGCGGCGGATTGCTCCATCTTGTCAATAGCGCGGCGGGGCTTATCGTGCCGCTGCAAATGCGTCCGCTGCATTTAGCTTTTGTCGCCGCTCTGGCTATTGCCGCCGACAAAAACAAGCGCCGGGTCAACCTTATACTGAATGCTCTGATAATTCTGTTCGCCTTTTTAAGCTGCGCTTACATTGGCGTGAACTATGAGGAGATCGCCAAAAACGCCGGTTATGTCACGGACAAGATCGTTTTCTGCGGCTCGATGGCAATCGCGGTTATACTCATTGTCGCCTGGCGGACGGTGGGCAGGGCTTTGTCTATTGTGGCGGGCTGTTTTCTCCTTTACGCGCTTTTAGGGCAGCACATACCCGGCATGATGGGGCACAGGGGCTATTCTTTCGGGCGGGTCGTCAATTTTCTCTATACCAACGCCAATGGCATTTTTGGCACGCCGATAGATACCTCCGCGCGTTATCTGGTGCTTTTTATGGTTATGGCGGAATATATCGAAAAAAGCGGCGCAGGCAAACTGTTTATGGCCATCGCCGACTTTATCGCCAAACATACGCGGGGCGGGGCCGCCAAATCATCGGTTGTGGGCAGCGCGCTCTTTGGCTCTATTTCGGGCACGCCTATCGCAAATGTCATGGTTACCGGCGCTTTTACCATCCCGATGATGAAAAAATCAGGCTTTACGCCCGCCTTTGCCGCCGGCGTGGAGGCCACCGCCTCTACCGGCGGCCTGATCATGCCGCCGGTAATGGGGGCGGGAGCCTTCATAATGGCCGAACTACTCGGCATAAGCTACGGCGCCGTCATGGAAGCGGCCGTTATCCCGGCTATACTTTACTATATATCCCTTTATATTGCCGTGGATTTTTTTGCCGCCAAACGCAATATCGCCAATGTAGTGGAGATGGACAACAAAGAAATTTTTCAACGGCTCAAGCTGTACATACATACCGCCGTCCCCCTGGCGTTTTTCATTGTCAGCGTAGTTACGGGCTACTCCGTTTTTCGCAGCGCCATTATTGCCATTGCCGCCACGCCTTTTATCGCGGCTTTGCGCAAAGAGACGCGAATGACGCCGTCCGATATTTTGGACGGCATTGCCGACGGCATGAAAAAGACGGTCGGCTTAGGGGCGGCGACAGCTTGCGCCGGCATTATTGTAGGCGTTATTTCCCTTACGGGTTTTGGCTTTTCTTTTTCCGCCCTCTTGGGTTACTTTGCGCAAATTCCCGTAGTAGCCCTTTTGATCACCATGCTGATCTGCATTGTCATGGGCATGGGCATGCCTGCGGTGGCCTCTTATTTGATTACGGCCACCATTGCCGCGCCGGCTTTGATTGAGATAGGTTTTTGGCCGATTGCGGTGCATATGTTCATTTTTTATTTCTCCGCTTTTTCCTCGGTAACGCCGCCGGTGGCCTTAGCCAGCTATACCGCCGCCGGGCTGGCGGAATGCGACCCGTGGGAGACCGGTTTTGAAGCTTTTAAATTGTCTTTGGTGGCCTTTCTCTGCCCTTTCATGTTTGTCTTCGCGCCGGCCCTTTTGGGCGAAAGCAGTTTGACGGACTTGGCGCTTTTGCTGCCAACGGCTGTTTGCGGCGTTTTTTCCTTTGTCTGCGGCATTCAGGGGTACTTCGGCAGTACCGTCCGCAATCCGCTTTTGCGCCTTGCCCTGGTCATCGGCGGGTTGCTGATGATCGACCCGGGGCTTGTCACCGACCTTATGGGCATAGCGATCCTGGCCGGGGCTTATTTTGCCAACAAGGCCCTGCAAAAACGGCAAAAAAAATAGCTTGGGAGTGATTTTATGCAGTTTGCCCTAAATATAGCTAAAACCTGCCTGCTTATTATAGATATGCAGCACGATTTTGTGGATCC
>JAISPA010000012.1 GCA_031275255.1 Acidaminococcales bacterium
CCGCCCGATTTTCGCGATCGTCATTTCTATCCTCATTGTGCTTGGCGGCGCCATTGCCGGCTTTAACCTGCCGATTGCCCAGTATCCGCAAATACAGCCCCCCACCGTTTCTGTGGAAACAACTTATTTGGGCGCGAACGCCGGCGCGGTAAACCAATCGGTGGCCCAGATCATCGAGGAACAGGTCAACGGCGTGCAGGGCATGGATTACATGTCCTCCATGTCGGACGACGCCGGCCGCTACAGCCTGTCGGTGGTGTTTGACCTTGGGATAGACGGCGACATAGCTTCCGTGAAGGTGCAGAACAATGTTGCGCAGGCCAACGCCAGTCTGCCCGCCGAAGTCAGGGAATACGGCGTGGTAACCAAAAAAGCGTCGTCCGATATGGCGCTGGTCGCCAGCTTTTACTCTCCGCAGGGAACGCATGACGATACCTTTTTGTCAAATTATGTGAAGGTATATGTGCTGGACGCGATAAAAAGGGTCAACGGCGTGGGCGACGTCATGGTCTTCGGCTCTGACCTGGCCAGGCGCATCTGGATAAACCCGGACCGGCTGGCGGAACTTAATCTGACGATTGGCGACGTGGTCGCCGCCGTCCAGGATCAGAATACGCAGGCGGCTGCCGGCACGATCGGCGGCATGCCTGTGGACAGAAAGCAGGAAACGCAATATACCGGGCACGCGCGGGGGCGGCTGGAAAGCATTGAGGAATTTGGCAACATCATAGTAAGGGCCAATCCCAACGGCTCTTTTATCTTTTTGAAAGACCTGGCCCGTATAGAAAACGCCGGCCGGATACTGACTTTCGACTCCAAACTCAATGGGCGGAACGCGCTCGGTTTGGCCGTGCAGCTTACCAGCGACGCCAACGCGCTCAAAACCATCGGCGAAGTAAAAGAGACGCTGGCGCGGGCGGCGGCCGACCTGCCGCCTGACGTGGCCTACACCACGGTGGTTGACAACACCGAATATATAGCTTCGTCTTTGGAAGAAGTCGCCATGACCTTTTTGGAAGCGCTTCTGCTCGTAATCGTCATAGTGTTTATTTTCCTGCAAAGCTGGCGGGCCACGCTTATCCCCATACTGGCCGTGCCGGTTTCGCTCATCGGCGCCTTCGCCGCCTTCGTGGTTCTGGGGTTTACCATAAATACTCTGACCCTTTTCGCCATGGTGCTGGCGATCGGCTTGGTGGTGGACGATGCGATCGTTGTGATCGAGGCGGTCGAGCATCACATGCGGGCAAGCAAACTCAATCCGCGCGAGGCCACCCGCCGCGCCATGGCGGAGGTTTCCGGCCCGGTTGTGGCGATTGCTTTCGTGCTCTCCTCGGTATTCATACCGGTAGCTTTTCTGGGCGGCATGTTGGGCGTGCTCTACCGCCAGTTCGCCCTGACCATCGCTATTTCCGTCGGGCTTTCGGCCTTCATCGCCCTTTCTTTGACGCCCGCACTGTGCGCATCCCTTCTCAAAGCCCACGACGGGCCGGCGGCCGGCGGTCTTTTCGGCGGCTTTTTCAATAAATTTAACGCCTGGTTTGAGCGCACAATCGAATCTTACGGCCAAACCGTGCAGAAACTTATTCGCCGCGCCCGGTACGTGGTCATATTCCTCCTGCTCATCTTCGCCTTTACGGGCGTTCTCGCCAAAACCGTGCGCTCCACCTTTATCCCGGAGGAAGATCAGGCCTTTGTCATAACCTCCGTTACCCTGCCGGACGGGGCCAGCATGAACAGGACAATGGACTTTATGGACCGTTTCGGCGGCGAGGTGCAGACCATTCCCGGCGTAAAAAATGTAATGGCGATTTCCGGGTTTGATATAATATCCGATGGCGTCAAATCCAGCGCCGGCACCATGTTCGTCAGCCTGAACGACTGGTCTTTGCGCAAAGGCGCCGCCACGCAGATAAACGCCATAGTCGCCCGGATAATGGAAAAATCCCGCGACTATCCCGAGGCGTCCATAATCGCCATGAACCCCCCTTCATTGCCCGGCCTTGGCATGGTCGGCGGCTTTACGATGGTGCTGCAGGACATCAGCGGACACAGCGACGAAGAAATGGCCGCCGCAGTCAACAGGCTGCTTTTGGCCGCCAATACGAAAGCGGGCGCCGTAACCGGCGTTTACACACCCTACAGCGCCAACGCGCCGGCCATAGAATTTGCCGTTGACAGGGAGAAGGCCAAGACGCTGGGGGTATCTCTGAAGGATGTGTTTGACGCCATGCAGGTGAATTTCGGCGGCACGGAGATCAATGATTTCAATCTCTTTGGGCGCACTTACAAGGTGTCTTTGCAAGCCGACGTTTTTTATCGCAATGAAACGGACGCTTTGCGTTTTATTTACGTCCGCTCGGCCACCGGCGCCATGATCCCGCTCAATACCCTCGTAACGCCCAAAGTAACCACCTCGCCGCCCAACATTTCCCGTTTCAACGCCCTGCGCAGCATACCGATAAACGGTTCGGTCGCGCCCGGCTACAGCTCCGGGCAGGCCATAGAGGCTATGGAGGCTTTGGCCGCCGCCGAATTGCCGGACGGTTTCGCCGTGGAATGGTCCGGGCAAAGCCGCGAGGAGAAAAAGGCCGGCAATACCGCCTCGCAAATAATGGCGCTGGCGCTGGTCTTTGTGTTCTTGTGCCTGGCCGCGCTTTATGAAAGCTGGTCTGTTCCCTACGCCGTGCTTTTGTCGGTTCCCACCGCTGTTTTCGGCGCATTTTTGTCGCAATATATCGTTGATCTGGAAAACAGCGTGTACATGCAGATCGGCATCATCACGCTGATCGGCCTGGCCGCGAAAAACGCCATACTTATTGTTGAATTCGCGAAAGTGAGGGTGGATGAGGGCATGCCGCCGGCGCAAGCCGCCATTGAGGCCGCAAAGCTCAGGCTGCGCCCCATTCTTATGACTTCGCTCGCCTTTATCATCGGCTGCATCCCGCTGGCGGTGGCCAGCGGCGCCGGCGCGGGCGCCAGAAACGCCATGGGCACGGCGGTCGTGGGCGGCATGACGATTGCCACCTCTTTAGGGATATTCATCATCCCGGTGCTTTTCGTAGTGGTGGAATGGGTAACGGAAAAATTCGGGTTCCGCAGGAGAAAAACCGGCGACGCCGCGCAGTACCCGCCGCAGGCCGGGTAAGCCGCGCGGCGCGCGGCGCCCGTTTTATGGCTGCCCATAGCCGTCCCAGGCGCCCGCCCATAAGAGGCGGGCGCTTGACATTTCGCTTAACGGGCGCTTGTCCAGATTGTCCCGGCCTGTCTTTTGCTATAGCGGTTGCTTTTTGTTTCGCGGCTTAAATGCAGCCGTCCTGCTTGGGACAGGCTGTTTTTTGCGTTTTTTCGGCCCAAGATTATTTTACCTGTTTTTCACAAATCCCTGTATTTGCTTTTTACATGAGGGAAATATACTTTGAATATGCGGGGCGAAGCACGTTCGCCCTGAATAAACAGGGAAAGAAGGGGAAAAATATGCGCAGGTTATCCACGGTAAGTATTTTATTGCTGGCGTTGTTCACAGTGTTTTCTTTGGGGACGGCGCAAGCGGCTTTTGAAAGAGGCAAAAGCATAACGGTGGTGTCACGCGAAAGCGGCAGCGGCACCAGGGGAGCCTTTATCGAGCTTCTGGGCATTGAGGCGAGGACGGCGGACGGCGTGCGCCGGGACATGACCACCAAAGAGGCGATTATCGCGAACAAAACCGACGTAATGATTTCCAACGTGGCCAACGCTCCTTACGCTATCGGCTATATCTCGCTCGGTTCGCTTAACAATACTGTCAAAGCCTTAGTCGTCGACGGCGTGGCGGCTACCACCGGCAACGTAAAAAACGGCTCGTACAAGATTTCGCGTCCTTTCGTGCTGGCGGTCGGCAACAATGTAACCTCCCTGGCCAACGACTTTATCGGGTTTATCCTCTCCGCCGAAGGGCAGAAGGTCGTATCGAACGGCTATATTCCCATAAACAGCGCGGCCGCCGCCTATAAAGGCTCAAGGCCGGCCGGCAAAATCACGGTCGCCGGTTCTTCTTCCGTAACGCCGATCATGGAAAAACTTAAAGAAGCCTATATCGCCGTAAATCCCGCCGCCGCCGTCGAAATTCAGATGAGCGACTCCACGGCCGGTATGCTGGCCGCGATAAACGGTTCCTGCGACATAGGCATGGCGAGCCGCGAACTTAAAGACAGCGAATTGGCTAAGCTTAAAGCCATACCCATCGCGCTGGACGGTATCGCCGTGATCGTCAACAGGGAAAATCCGTTCAGCAGCATGACCAGCCGGCAGATCAGAGATATTTTCACCGGCGCCGTAGAAAATTGGAGCCAGATAGGTGGATAACCGTAAAGAATCCTTTATGCGGGCAGTTTTTATTTGTTCAGCGCTGACCTCTGTTTTGGCGGTCGCGCTGATCTGCCTGTTCTTGTTCGCCAACGGCCTGCCGGCGATCCGGGAAATAGGGTTGGGCAGCTTTTTGTTCGGCGAGGAGTGGGCGCCGAACGACGTACCGCCGTCTTTTGGCATCTTCCCCATGATTCTCGGCAGCATTTACATCACCGGCGGCGCTGTTTTGCTGGGAGCGCCCGTCGGCGTGCTGACGGCGGTATTCCTGTCCAAACTGTGCCCGCCGGGCCTTTGCCGCTTCCTGCAGCCCCTGGTGGAATTGCTGGCAGGCATACCATCGATCGTTTACGGGTTTTTCGGTATTGTGACGATCGCGCCGCTGATCCGGTTCTTGTTTGACGGCAGCGGCAGCAGCATACTGACGGCGTCCATTCTTCTGGCGCTGATGATTCTGCCGACAATCATCTGTATTACGGAAAGCGCCCTGAACGCGCTGCCGTCCGAACTGTACGACGGGGCGGCGGCGCTTGGCGCGAGCCGGGAGCGGATAATCTTCGCCGTACTCCTGCCGGCCGCAAAATCCGGAGTGCTGGCGGCCATCGTGCTGGGCATCGGCCGGGCGGTCGGAGAGACCATGGCGGTGATCATGGTTGCGGGCAATCAGGCGCGCGCGCCGGTGGGAATACTGAGAGGCGCGCGCACGCTCACCGCCAATATAGTCCTGGAAATGGGCTACGCGGCCGATTTGCACAGGGGAGCGCTGATCGGTACGGGCGTCGTGCTGTTTGTCTTTATACTCTTGATCAATCTTGCCTTTTCTTCTTTGCAAACAGGAGATAAAAAATGAAAAAGAAACCTTGGGACCTGTTTTGTTTTGCGCTCTGCTGCCTGTCCGCTTTTTTCACCTTTGCCGCCCTGCTTTTCCTGATCGGCTACATCGTGATAAACGGCGCGGGCTATATAACGCCGTCTCTGTTCGCGTTTTCTTATAATACGGAAAATGTGTCGCTCTTTCCCGCCCTTTTGACGACAATTTTCATGATAATCCTTTCCCTCTTGATAAGCGCGCCGATCGGCGTATTTACCGCCATTTACCTGGTGGAATACGCTAAGCGGGGCAACCGGTTCGTACACATCATACGCATAACGATGGAAACCCTCTCAGGCATACCGTCGATCGTCTACGGCCTGTTTGGGATGCTTTTTTTCGTAATCTGGCTGGGCTGGGGGTTTTCCCTGCTGGCCGGCACCTTTACAATTTCCATAATGATTTTACCTTTAATTGTAAGGACAACCGAAGAAAGCCTTAAAGCAACGCCCGATTCCTATCGGGAGGGCGCTTTCGGGCTGGGCGCGGGCAAACTGCGTACGGTGTTTAAAGTCGTGCTGCCATCCGCCGCCTCAGGTATATTGGCGGGCATGATCCTCGCCATCGGCAGGATCGCGGGCGAAACCGCCGCGCTCATCTACACGGCGGGAACGGTGGCGCAGATACCGCAAAATCTCTTTTCTTCCGGCCGGACCTTATCCGTCCATATGTACGCCCTCTCCAGCGAAGGGCTTTACAGCGGCCAGGCTTACGCCACGGCGGTCATACTTCTGATAACGGTGATTTTGCTGAACACTCTGGCGGCAATAATGACAAAACAGTTCAAAAAGGAATGAACCGCATGGACAAATTTAATTTAAGCAATGTGGAATTGTGGTACAATAATTTCAAAGCCTTGCACAGCATTTCCATGGATATTAAGGAAAATGAAGTTACCGCCTTTATCGGGCCTTCCGGCTGCGGCAAATCCACCTTGCTTAAAAGCCTCAACCGCCTGAACGACCTGGTGGACGGCTGCAAAATCAGCGGCAGCATAAAACTCGACGGTAAAGACATTTATCAGGATACCGACGTCAACCGTCTGCGCAAAAAGGTTGGCATGGTATTTCAAAAACCTAACCCTTTCCCCATGACCATTTACGACAACATTGCTTTCGGCGCGCGCACGCACGGGATAAAGGCCAAACGCAAACTTGACGCGGTCATTGAAAAAGCGCTGCGCGACGCGGCAATCTGGGAGGAAGTAAAAGACCGGCTGCACAAAAGCGCCCTCAGCCTCTCCGGCGGCCAGCAGCAGCGGCTGTGCATCGCGCGGGCGCTGGCCGTGTCGCCGGAAGTCATTTTGATGGATGAGCCGACTTCGGCCCTTGATCCCATATCTACCGCCAAAATAGAAGATTTGGCGGTGGATTTAAAGAAAAATTATACTGTCGTCATCGTTACCCACAACATGCAGCAGGCAGCCCGCATATCCGACAAAACGGCCTTTTTTCTCCTGGGCGTTTTGGTGGAATACGGCTCGACCGAACAAGTATTTTCCGTCCCCAAAGACAAAAGATGCGAAGACTACATCACGGGGAGGTTTGGCTGATGCGCGGCAAATTTGAAGAACAGCTGTCCAATTTAAGCGTCATGCTTACGGAAATGGGCGCGCTGGCGGAAACGGCTATCGCCGCTTCCGCGGAGGCGCTGGAAAAACAGGACGCTGCACTCGCCGAGCAGGCGCTCGCTCTTGATCAGGACGTTGACAATAAGACAAAAGAAATAGAAAGCCTGTGCCTCAAGCTCCTCTTGCATCAGCAGCCGGTGGCCACGGATTTAAGGCTCATATCCTCCGTGCTCAAGATGAGCACGGACTTAAAGCGCATCGGCAACCAGGCCGTAAATATCGCGGAACTGGCCGTCGTTTTAAACGAGCCGCCTTACAGCGGCAAACTTGAATACGTACTGCGCATGAGCGAGGCCGCGAAAAAAATGGTTACAGGCTGCATAGACGCGTTTGTAAAAAAAGACGTGCGGCTGGCTGAGGAGGTCATAGCCTATGACGACGTGG
>JAISPA010000041.1 GCA_031275255.1 Acidaminococcales bacterium
CCGCTTGAAATCCAAAAGTTCCGGTTTGGCCAGCCACTCCCTTGTGACAGGAAATTCCCCGCAAGGCGCGTTGAAATTGCAAGAGCCGGAAAGCGCAAAATGGTTGCCGGCGATGTCAAGCCGCAAAACGGCCGCCGTTTCCAATTGGAACACATCCACGACGCCTTCCGCCAAAATATTGGCAAGGTCCGCTTGCGACGCGGCGGCAAACGCGCGCCGCGTAAAACGGTGTATCTGTCCGAACAGTTCAATTTGATTGTTGAGTTCACGCCGCATGAAGCGCATGTTTTGCTTTTCAATTTCGGTATGGGCCGTTTTCAAATGCAATTCTTTCACAAGCTGCCTGAGCTCTTGAAGCTCATTCGCCTGCGTTGCGCCGGCGGCTATGCTTTCATTCATCTGTAAAGGACCAGAAGCGACGTTGTGTAGGTGTGGAAAAGGTTTCTCCCTCCCAGCGGGCAAAACTCGCCGAATCCGTACATGCCGAGCCACGGCGGCGTTTCTCCGTCATTGCTGAAAGCGTTCTGCATCATGGCGATAATTTCATCTTTGATGACTTTGTCAAACAAAGTGCGCCCGCGCAAAAGGCAGTCCGTCTGGAACACGGCCACCGGGTTTATCTTCTCGTCTTTGGAATTTGCCGCAATTTCTTTGCGCAAAAGTTCAAGCGTCTTTTTCTGCTCGGAAAAGATCAATTCTTCATCCCTGACCGTCATGTAAACCGGATCGCCCTCGCGGACGGAAACCGACAGCCACAGCCGCCCCGTGTCCTCCCTGGGCAGCCCCAGGCGAAGGAGATGTTTGTTGCCGTAGTCTTCGGCCAAATCGGGGGGGAGGTCGAAAGCGATGCCCCCGGTAACCAGGGCGTTGCGCATGTCTTCCTTGGACACCGCGCCGACGCGCTGGCTGTATGTGGCCCACGCCGGCTGCCCGTCCAGTTCCACTATTTGGTTGTGGTCGGCTTTGGTAATGGTCATAGGGTCGCCAAAAGCCTTGAACCCATGCGTCGCTTTCGCCGAGGCTTTTAAAGTTTTGTCCGAAAAGCCCACCGCCCAGGCGCCGTAGACGCTCGCCTTGTCGCCTGTATACTGCGACATCGTCAGCGCCTTGTAGTTGTCGGAGGAGGCGCCGCCGAAAATGATTACCTGATCGCCAAACACTTCCTCGAAAGATGCCACCAGTTCATCGTTGCAAGAATCAAGCCCGGGACTCAGGAGATAAACCACGCTCGCGCCCGGCAGCTTGCCGTAAAGCCCCCTGGCCAGTTCCAGCCCTTTTTCCCGCGCGTTGGCCGCGTGAAAATCATCGACCCCAAACCAGGCGTACTCGTCGCGAGGGCCGCTTACGGACATGACCGCAATATGCGTCATTGCTTCGCCGGCGCCTTCGCGCCCGATGACGCCGCCGCAGGAACTGCCGACCACCGCCGTTTTCGGCAGCCGCTCCTTTACCGCCGCAGCGATTTTGTCCAGTTTGTGCCCGATGACGGCGTTCACGATCCATAATCCATCGTCTTCCGGCTCTTTGCCGCCGTACATAATCGCTATGCACTCATCTACGGCGCGGGAACTGTCCGCAATGCGGACGCTTGCTGAATTGAATTTTAACATGATCAATGCTACCTCCGTTGATATATTTTAAAGTAGGTCTAAAGCTGTGATAAGTCGGGGCAATGCGCAAACGGCTTGTCACTGAACGCGGCTTGGTTGGCGTGAGTTGGATGTCCTGCGGCCGGGCAAGCCGGGGAGGCCGGCCCAACGCCTACAGGTGCTTCCCGCCGGAAACGCCTGGTGTTGCCTATTTGCGCAGATTGTTTTTATTTATGTATTCAATTATGGTATTGGCCGTTTCTTCGATGGCTTTGTTGGACACGTCAATGATCACGCAATGCAGTTTGCGCATAATGCCTTTGGCGTATTCGATTTCTTCGCTTATGCGTTCTATGTTGGCGTAGCTGGCGTCGTTGGACAGCCCCATCGTTTTCAGGCGTTCGGCGCGGATTTCGTTTAATTTGCCGGGA
This sequence comes from Acidaminococcales bacterium, assembly GCA_031275255.1. Classification (GTDB taxonomy): domain Bacteria; phylum Bacillota; class Negativicutes; order Acidaminococcales; family JAISLQ01; genus JAISLQ01. Next base: position 2,021 of record JAISPA010000041.1, read on the forward strand.
TTGATGATCAGGCCGATAATCTTGTTGGGCGGCACTTTAAACAACTCTTCCGGCGGCATAAGTTCCGGCACCAGGGGAACATTGGATACTTTAATGCGCTTGTGCGCCAGATACATGCTAAGAGGCGTTTTGGAAGTTCTCGACACGCCGACCAGCACGATGTCCGCTTTGGACAGTCCCCAGGGGTTTTTGCCGTCGTCGTTTTTTACGGCAAATTCCACCGCTTCCACCCGCTTGAAATAATCCGAGTCAAGCACATGGACAAGGCCCGGTTTGTTTCTCGACTTAAGTCCGGACAGTTTTTCCATGTTGTTGATGACCGGGCTTAAAATGTCCGCCGCCAATATGTTGTTTTCGTTAATTTTTTCTTCCAGCGTCCGCCGGAGCCCTTCGGAAACCACCGTATAACAGATCATGCTCTGGCATTTGGCTGCATCGGCCACCAATTTGTCAATCTGCTGCTCTGTTTCAAGATGCGCTATACGCACTATCTGAAAATTGCTTGCGTCAAACTGGCTTACCGCCGCCTTGACCAAGCGCTCCGCAGTTTCGCCTATGGAGTCGGACACCGCGTAAATCACAAAACCGTTCTCAGCTATGATAGGGCACTTCCTTTCCTTCCGCTAACTCAAGCAGCAGCCTGGTCATGTTGGTCTCGGTCAGACGGCCGATTACCTTATATTTCTTTTTCGCCGCGTCGATTTCCTGCACAACCGGCAAAGAATCTATTTCGTTTTCGATAATTTTCCGCGCCGCCGCCACAACCGGCTCGGACGCAAAAGCGACGACCAGCCGGGATAAAGGCGTCATAACCATCCTGACCGGCAAAGACGCGAGTTTGCCGCCGCCCGCCGCCGCTTTCAGAAGATCTTTGCGGGAAACCACTCCGGCCAGTACCCCTTTTTCTTCGACAACGAAAATATTTCCGGCGTTTTCGGTAAACATGGCCACCATTGTGTCATAGGCGTTGGCCGTATCGCTGACTACCACCGGCAAATCCTGCACGTCGCGCACCCGGATGTTTTTTATCTCATCGGCAAACAAGCCCAGGCTTTTTTTGCCTGTATAAAAATATCCGACTTTTGTCCGCGCCTCTAAAATACCGCCCATAACCAGGATCGCCAGATCCGAGCGCAAGGCCGCCCGTGTAACTGCAAGCCGCCGGGCAATTTTATCGCCGGTGATGGGGCCGGCCGTTTTCACTATCTGCGCTATTTCTTTTTGCCGTGCCGTAAGAGGTATTATAACCACCTCTCTTCCCGGCCGCGCCTGTCACCATTCGTAAGCGGGGTCTTCCGCTTTGCTGCGTTTGGTGAGCGCGTCCAGTATTATTCTCTGTTCGGCCTGCGCGGCCATTTTTTTGGTAAATTTGACGGCGTCCGGATTTACCGATATGGAATCTACGCCGCTTTTAATGAGAAATTCGGTAAATTCCGGATAAACGCTCGGCGCCTGCCCGCAAATGGAAACCGTCTTTCCGTCTTTGTGCGCGACTTCTATAAGGTGGCGCAAGGCCCGTTTGACCGCAAGGTTGCGCTCGTCATAGATATGCGCCACCGTATCGTTGTCCCGATCGCAACCGAGGATCAGCATGGTAAGGTCATTGGAGCCTATGGAATAGCCGTCGACATATTTATTGAACTGATCGGCCAAGATTATGTTCGACGGTATTTCCGCCATCAGCCACACCTTAAAATCGGCGCTGCGCACAAGCCCTTCCTGCGCCATCATATTTGTTACCTTTTCCGCCTCTTCCACCGTGCGGCAAAACGGAATCATCACATGCAGATTTTTCAAACCGTATTCCTCACGCACCTTTTTTACCGCTTTAAGCTCCAATTTGAAAGCCGCGCTGTATTTAGGATCATAATAACGCGACGCGCCCCGCCAGCCGAGCAGCGCGCTGGGCTCGTGCGGCTCAAATTTATCACCGCCGGTCAGATCGCGGTACTCGCTGGATTTGAAATCGCTGAAACGAAGTATGACCGGGCGCGGAGAAAGCGGCTGGCAAACCTTGCGCACGCCTTCGGCCAAACTGTCGACAACCTTGTCGGAGCGACCTGTTTCAATAAGATAAAGCGGATGCTCGTGTATATAAGTCGTCCAGATAAACTCCTCGCGCATCAGACCGATCCCGTCGCAGGGAAGTTCTGCATACTTTTCCGCCAGTTCGGGGTCGCCGAGGTTCATATATACTTTGACGCCGGTTACCGGGAAGGTTTCGGCAACCGGCGCTGCGCCGGTTTCGGCGGCTGCTGCCTTTTTGATCAGGTCCTCCACCCTGCCTTCATAGACAATGCCGTTACTGGCATCAACCGTAATTTCCGCTCCGCTGCCGATGGCGGCGGTCGCCGCCCCGCCCCGGCTCTTGGTTCCCACGATGCAGGGTATACCCAGTTCGCGGCTGACAATGGAGGCATGGCAAGTTGTGCCGCCCGAATCGGTAACAATCGCCCTGGCCTTTTTCATGGCCGGCACCCAGTCGGGAGCGGTCATTTCCGTAACAAGAATCTCCCCTTCTTTAAATTCGC
>JAISPA010000193.1 GCA_031275255.1 Acidaminococcales bacterium
TTTGTCCAAATTCGGGGCGAACCCTGAAATCAGAAGCTGTACCACCGTGACGAAGCCTGCGATCAACACAATGAAGATAGGAATGCGGATCTCGGTTGGGACGAGTTTGCGTATGGCCGACACGGCTATGTTCGAGCCGATCAAAACCACCATAGCCGCCAGTCCCATACCGACCCCGTTCGCGGCGCTGGTGGAAACCGCCAGAGTCGGACACAGCCCAATGCACTGCACCAGGGTAGGATTTTCATCGACAATGCCGTTTTTGACGATTTTCAGATTTTCTTTCATATTATCAGCAAAGGGGTTCATTTCAATTTCCTCCTCTGAGGTTGTTCTTCCAGTAGTCCAAGGCAGCGTTAACCCCGTTCGTAACGGCGGCCGAGGTGACGGTCGCCCCCGATATGGCCTGCACCTGATCGGGCGCGCCGGATACGCTTTTCACGAGGATTAACTTCTCCGTTTCCCGGTTTTCGTACTGCCTGGAAAATGCAGGAAGCGTGATCTTCGCGCCGAGCCCCGGTGTCTCGGAATGCTTTAGGATGCGGATGGCACGAAGTTTTCCCGTTTCCGTGATCCCGACGATAAGCTCGAACAATCCGCCGTACCCCTTGGAGGCCACCGTGAAACAGTACCCCACCGGCCGGTTGTCATCCAATGCCTTCTGCACGCCTTGGATCATCGGATCCGCGTCCGGCGCGAGTTCGATCGGCGAAAAAGATCGGGCCTCGGGGAGCGCCTCTGACAAAATCTCGTTGCGAAGCCGTTCCTGCGTTTTACGTATCGGCTCAAGCGTGATTTCGTAGACGAGTCCCAAAATGACGCCCGTGACGGCGGCGACGATGAAAAGGATCAAACCCAGCCGGAGAATTTTTCGCCCGCCCTCAGAGTCGGAACCACCGGAGTTGGAAAACACCCGTGCCCGACCGGTTTGCGCGTTACCTGCCGCCACGGTTTTTCGCCTCCCCGAAGACACGCGGCGCCGTCATCCTGTCGATGATTGGCACAGTGAGATTCATGATTAAAATGGAGTAGGCTACGCCCTCCGGGTAGCCTCCGAAGGTTCGAATTAACGAGGTGAGGACTCCGCAGCCGAGAGCGAAAATGGCCTGGCCTTCGGGCGTCATAGGGCTTGTCACGTAATCTGTCGCCATGAAGATAGCCCCTAGCATCAGGCCGCCGGTCATGATTTCGAGCAACGGACCGCCGGCGCGTCCGAAAATCACGGACGCAACCGCCACCGTGGCGATATACGTGACAGGGATTATCCATGAGATGATTCTCTTGAAGACCAGGATGCCGCCACCCATAAGCAAGGCCAGAACGGATGTCTCGCCGATACAGTATCCGATATGGCCGAAGAATGCATCCGCCAGAGACGGTAATATTGCTCCTATAGGCGCCGCCGCGCCATTCTTGAGAATTGCAAGCGGCGTAGCGCCGCTGACGCCGTGTACAGGCCAGCTGGTCATAGCGGCGGGCCAGCAGATGAGCATCATCGCGCGCCCTGCCAGAGCCGGGTTCACGATGTTCTGTCCAATTCCGCCGAAAAAGTGCTTGACGACGACCATGGCGAAGACGGAACCGCACACTGCCATCCATAACGGGATCGCGGGCGGGATGTTGTAGGCGAGAAGCAGTCCTGTCACGGCGGCAGACAGATCCGATACGGTGATTTTCTGCTTCGCGGCCTTTTGCCAGGCGGCCTCGGCCGCTACGCAGGAGGCGATGCAGACGGCGGCGACTAAAACTGAGCGCGGCCCCAGAAACCAGATTCCGGCGAATCCCGACGGCGCCAGAGCGATCATCACCCAGGCCATGATTCGCGCCGTGCTCATTTCGGATCTTATATGCGGCGAACTCGCGACTACGAGAAGACGTCTCACTTCTTTTCACCTGCGCTTTTTGCTGTCTGAGTTTTTTTACGGGCGGCCATCACTCCGGCTTTGCCGTCCCGGCAAGTTTGAGTAAGGTAGCGTTTTGCAGGACACATATAGGTACAGCTTCCGCACTCAATACAGTTCATACCGCCCATCGCCTCAAATTCCGCGTACTCCCGCAGCCTTACGGCGCGATCCAGCGAGGACGGGAGCAGTCTCATAGGGCAGGCCCTGGCGCACCGGCCGCACCGGATGCAGTTCGACTCCTCCACCTGGGGCGCCGAGCGCGCCGTGAGGGCGAGAATGCCGGATGTTCCCTTCGTGACGGGAACGTCGAGCGCTCTCATGGAAATCCCCATCATCGGGCCGCCGGACAGGACTTTCGCGGGTTCTTCGGCGAAGCCCCCGGCCGCCTCGATAAGCTCGCGTACGGAGACTCCGAGCGGCGTCAGGAAATTTTTGGGATTTGCCACTGCGTCCCCGGTCACAGAAACAATTCGCTCCGTGACCGGAATACCCTCGACAACCGCCCGCCAGATATGGTACAGCGTGCGGACGTTGATCACCAGACACCCCACGTCAGCCGGCAGGGCGCCGGACGGAATTTCCTGCCCTGTCACCGTGTAGATCAGCATTTTTTCCGCTCCCTGAGGATATTTAGCCCGGTGAAGCATAACGCGGATACCTTTGCCGTCCGGTAACAAATCCCGCCCAGAGATTTCCCTCCGCATTCGCGCGGCGGCCTCCGGTTTGTTGGCCTCTATGACGATGATCCCCTCGGCCTCCGGGAAGAGGCGCAGGCAGATCTCCATGCCTCCGGCGATGGCCTTCGGATATTCAAGCATCAGTCGGTTGTCACAGTTGAGAAACGGCTCGCACTGGCGCCGTTGGCAATAATCCACCGGATGTTTTTCCCCGGCGGCGGCGAGAGTTTGACGTGGGTCGGGAAAGTCGCCCCGCCCATGCCGACGATTCCGGCCTCACGGATGATTTTGACATATTCTTTGGGTTCCAGCGCCCGGAAATCCCTGTGGGGCAATAGTGCCGATCCGTACTCGAAGAGTCCGTCGTTTTCGATGATTACGCATAGTTCGAGATTCCCCGGTATCGTCATTCTCATCCCGATATCCTTCACCGTTCCCGAGGCGGACGACAGAACCGGAGAGGAGACGAACTCCTCCGCATCCGCGATTTTCTGACCGGTCAAAACTTTGTCGCCTTTTTTCACGAGCGGGACGCAGGGTGCGCCGATATGCTGCGACATTGGATATACGAGGTCGCAGCGAGGGCGAAAGGATTCTATTTCTTTGTTTGCGGTGGTTTCTTTGTTGCCCGGCGGATGCACTCCGCCCCTGAAGGTGTGTAACCTCAAACTCATCATACTCCCTTGAACCGGATCGTTTTGAATACAATATCAACAACTTATACTGTTCCCCGGCTAAAAACATGGATAAGATTTGCGAGCCGATTTGCCGCCCTGCGGGGCGCAAAACACAGGCGGACCCGGAAGGTCCGGCGAGGATTTGCAACAAAGCAGTGTAGCAAAGCAGCCGCAAAGATGCCATGGTTTTAGCTGGGGAATAGTAAGTATTAAGCAGGACCAGGGCTTTGCCCCATAACAAGCAGGGGAATCGTCCCCTCAGCCTATTTTTGTGTTATTATTAGTTTGATCCGCCATTGCCGCTCCCCTCGCGCTGCTGTTTGCAATTTTAATGCAACAGAAAATAACTCTGACGGGTATTTTTTACGGATTTGAGCAATTCATTTTACAAATTATCCTTTTAATTAACAAAATAGGATAAAATAAGAAAAATATGAGATTTATTTACATATTTTTGTATATGCTGTTATATTTCAAAATATTATAAACAGCAATAGGTACAATAAATTCAATTTTGAAATTTTTTTCAACTTTCCCTGTTCTGACATCATCCCCGCATACGCGGGAGTGTTCGTGCTAATATAACAACCTATAGCCTATAAAGCAAAGAATTATTGGCCAAAATAAAACAGCCCAAACAACTGCTTCCCCTTCCGGCTGTGCTTTTATTCATGGTTTTAGCCGGGGGAAAGTATCAAACAAAGCAGTATGGCAAAGCAACCGCAAAGATGCCATGATTTTAGCTTGGGAACAGTATTAAGCCTGTTTTGAGTGCGCAAAACGCACGAAAAAAATCACCCGCTATGCGGGTGCGCGCAGGAAGTTACACAAAAAATCACCTTTCCGCTATATTGTAGATGTTCAAGCGGCCGCAATACGGAAGAAAAGGTGATTTTGAGGCTCAAAAGGCAAACAGTTTGTCGCATACGAAATAGTTGTGCAAGTACCGCATTTCTGGGCAGAGGACCATTATGCCAGCATGGTGGGACTAAATGCGGAAACGTTCAAAAAGTACATTCAGGAACAGAAAAAACATGGTACAATCCTGATAAGTTAAAAGAGTACGGGAACCTCTTAAGGGGCAAGTAATACGACCTGCCCTTTAGGAGGGGAGAAAGTGGCAAGGGCTTGTTTTTATAAACGCATGTTGGTAGGTATTTTAGCCGCTGTCATGGCCAGCTTTGCTGTAACGCCGCCCGCTTCAAGACCGGTAATCAGCACGCGGGCAATCCCGCCCAAGAGAGAGTTGTCCAAAGGCGCGAAAGCTTTCGCGTAATCATCGGTCAGCCCGGTCATAAGCGTTTCTCCTTCCGCCTGTTCAAACAGGACCTCCCGCTCTTTACCCAAGAGGCCGCTTAAAAATTTTTCTTCCGACTTTTTCGCTATCCGTGCCAGTTCTTTTGTGCGGGCGATCTTCTCCTCCCGGCCGACCTGTCCAGAAAAATCTGCGGCGGGCGTACCCGCGCGCGGCGAAAACGGAAATATATGCGCCCTGCTGAAAGCCATTTTCTCCACAAAAGCGCAGGTCTCGGCGAACATCGCCGGTGTTTCGCCGGGAAAGCCGGCAATGATGTCGGTGGTGATCGCTACGTCGGGGACGCAGCAGCGAACTTCGTCTACAATCCGCTGAAAATCAGCCGTCCCGTAAGGCCTTTTCATGGCCCGCAGAACGGCGTCGCAGCCTGACTGCAAGGGTAGATGCAAGTGCCGGCAAAGCCGCCGGTCGTTTTTCAGGAGGGAGAGAAGCTCAAAGTCCAGCTCCGTCGGTTCGATCGAACCCAGCCGCAGTCTTTCCAAGTTGTCAACCGACAAGGCTGTTTTCACGGCGGCGCAAAGGTTGCCGGCGGCGGGTTTTTCCGCGCCGTAGGCGCCGAGATGTATGCCTATGAGCACTATTTCACGAAAGCCGGCCTCTACCAGCCGGGATGTTTGCGTCCGCACGCTCTCCAGCGGGCGCGAGCGCGAAGGCCCCCGGGCGTAAGGAATGACGCAATAACTGCAATACTGGTCGCAGCCTTCCTGTATTTTAAGATAGGCGCGGGTACGTGTATTTACATTGCCTGACGGCAATTCCTCAAACCCCGCGTCCAGCGAAAGAGCGCCCGCCGCGTCCAGGCAACCGGATTGCCGGGCTTTTTCCACCAAAGAAACGATTTCCCGCCGCCTGTCCGTACCGACGATTAAATCCACTCCTTTGATGTGCTTAACCGCTTCGGCGCCGATCTGAGGATAACAGCCGGTTACGGCGATCACGGCATTGGGGTTTTGCCGCGCGGCGCGCCGGATCAGCTGGCGGGATTTATGCTCAGCGGTGTCGGTTACGACACAGGTATTTATTATATAAACGTCGGCAGGCTCCGTAAAGTCCACAGCCAAATAACCGGCCTGGCGGAACAGCTGTTCCATGGCGCCGCTGTCCGCTTGATTGACCTTGCAGCCGAGCGTCAGAAAAGCCACTTTACGCATTTATTTCTCCCAAATCGCCAAATTCGTACATAATAACGGCCAGGGCGGCGACAGCCGCCGTTTCCGTCCTCAGTACGCGCGGGCCGAGGCTGGCGCGCTGTACGCCGGCCGCTTCCGCCGCCTTTATTTCCGCCGCGCTGAACCCGCCCTCCGGGCCGACAAGCAAAAGAACGCTGCTCGGGCGAGCCTCGGCGCCGCGCAAAATTTCACGCAGGCCCCGTTCGGTTTCGCCCTCATAAGCGATTATCCCCAAATCAAAGGGAAAGCAAGAGAGCGCCTCCGGCAAGGTCATCGGCGCGTAAACGCAAGGCAGGATGTCCCGCCGGCACTGTTTGCCTGCCGCCAAAACGACCTTTTGCCAGCGTTCCTGTTTCAGCCGCGCCCTGGCGGCGTCATAACGCGCGACGCTGCGTTCCAGCGCCAGCGGCGCTATGGCGGCCGCGCCCAGTTCCACGGCTTTTTGGCAGACAAAATCCATCTTGTCGCCTTTGCCCAGTCCCTGCCCGAGGACAACCCTTAAAGCGGGCTCACGCCTTTGGGGCGTCAGCCGCGTCAGATTAAGGCTTACCTGCCCGCCCTCCAGGCTTTTTATTTCCGCTGCGGCCGTTTGCCCCAATTCGTCGGCCACGCACAGAACATCGCCCGGCTTCAGCCTGAGGACGTTTTTCACATGATGGGAATCGTCCGCCGACAGAAGCGGGGCGGCGGAGAGATTGCCTTTGATGAAAAATTTGCGCATTACTATCGCCCCCGCCCTATTCTTTGCGCATAACCAAAAGCGCCCAGCCGCCTCTTTCCCTGCTTTCGGCCGTTTTGAGTCCCGCCGCTTCGGCGTCCGCAATTATTTCGTCCGTGCGCTCCGCAAGGATGCCGCCGGCCCAAAATATCCCGGCCGGCTTCAATTTTCGCGCGGCCGCCGGCAAAAGTTCTTTGATGGCGCCCGCCGTGATATTGGCGGCGATCACGTCCGCCCGGCCGTTGACAGGCGAGAGCAAATTCCCTTCCAGGACGGTTATTTTATCCGCAAGGGCGTTTAAGCGGACGTTTTCCCGGGCGGCGGCCACGGCCACCGGATCGGAATCGACGGCCGTTACCCGCCCGGCGCCCAGACGGGCGCACAGCAGGGAAAGTATCCCCGAACCGGTTCCCGCGTCAAAAACCGTCTGGCCGGGCCGTATGATTTCCTCGAGTTTTTCCGCGCACAGGCGGGTAGTGTGATGCGCGCCCGTGCCAAAAGCCATGCCTGGGTCGATTTGCAGCACTAGGTCGCCGCCCTTGGCGGCATAGTCTTCCCAGGCTGGTTTTATCACTATCCTTTGGCCGATGCGGAAAGGGTGGAAATATTGTTTCCAGGAATTTTCCCAGTCCTCTTCCTTAACCCGGTGAAAGATGATTTTGCCCGCTATCGCGCCGGGTACTCTTTCCCCGACAAGCGAAAGGCGCTTGTCTAAAGCGGACAGCCTGTCTTTTATGCGCCCGTCGTCCGGCAAATAAGCCTTTATTATTGCCACACCGGTATCGGCGGTTTCTTTCAGGTCGGTACAATCCCAAGACCCGGATCTTATATAAAAATTAAGCTCGCGGGGATCCTCGATGACCGTCCCGCCCGCGCCGAACTCCATAAAAATATCAGCCACCGTTTCGGTGGCTGTATATACGGCAGATACAGCTACTTCCAGCCAATCCATTGTATAAGTCTCACGCCCGCCGTTCAGCCGCCGAAAAGATTTTTCAGCAGTTTGGCGAACCCTTTTTCTTCCGGATTTATGTTGTCGCCGGTTTCGTCGGCGAAAGCTTTCAAAAGATTTTTTTGTTTGCCTGTGAGGTTTTTGGGCACGACTATTTTTACCTTTACCATCTGGTCGCCGCGGCTGCCGCCGCCGATTCCCTGCAGGCGCGGTATGCCTTTGCCTTTGAGGCGGAAAGTCGTATTGGGCTGAGTCCCTTCCGGCACCTTGAAGCTAACCTTGCCGTCAAGCGTCGGCACCTCAATTTCCGCGCCCAGCGTCGCCTGTACAATACTTATCGGCACTTCGCAAAATACCGTCTGCCCGTCGCGGGTAAACAGTTTGTGCGGAGCTATGGATAGATACACGTACAAGTCGCCGCTCGGCCGCCCGCGCAACCCGGCGTCGCCGCCGCCGCTGACCCTGAGCCGCGTCCCCTCGTCCACCCCGGCCGGTACGCGCACCTTGATCGCGGCCGTGTTGCGCACGCAGCCGGTACCGTTGCAAACCCGGCAGGGATCTTTGATGATCCTGCCTTCGCCCTGGCATTTGGGGCAGGGACGGACGTTGACCATCCGCCCGAACATGGTGTTTTGCATGACCTTGATCTGCCCGGAGCCGTGGCACTCCGGACACACGTCCGCCGGTCCGCCGGAGGCGGAACCGCTGCCGTGACAATTGGAGCAGGGTTCGCTGCGTTTTATTTTGACTTCTTTCTCCACGCCGAAAGCGGCTTCCTCAAAACCGACTTCAAGATTGAGCCGCAGATCGCCGCCCCGTTCCGCGGCGTTTGAGCGCTGGCCGCCGCCGCGCGCTCCGCCGAAGAACATGTCAAATATATCTTCCACCCCGCCGCCGGTAAACCCGCTGAAATCAAACCCGCCGCCGGCCCCCCCTCCCTCGAAGGCGGCGTGTCCAAACTGATCGTATTGGCGCCGCCTTTCCGGGTCGGAAAGCACCGCGTTGGCTTCGTTGACCTCTTTAAATTTTTCCGCCGCATCGGCGTTGTCTTTATTAACATCGGGGTGATATTGGCGAGCCAGTTTGCGGTAGGCTTTTTTGATTTCGTCGTCGGAAGCGCCGCGGGGAACGCCCAGCACTTCATAGTAATCTTTTTTGCTCACCTGTCACACCGTCCAAAACTCAATTGTCTTTTTTGTCGTCAACTACCTCGGCGTCAACAACGTTGTCGCCGGATTTTTCCGCCGCCTGCTCCGCGCCGGCGCCCGCCGCGCCTGCCGCTTCCGTCTGCTTGTACAGGGCGGCGGACAGTTCATAAAGCGGTTTGGTCAAAGCCTCGGTATCGGCTTTGATTTTTTCCAAATCCTGGCCTTTTAAGGTTTCCTTCAAAGTTTCAACTGCCGCGTTCACCTTGCCGATAAGCTCGTCCTCGCCTTTGCCGGCCATATCTTTGGCGGTCTTTTCCGCCTGATAGATGAGCGAATCAGCCTGATTGCGGATTTCCACCTCTTCTTTGCGTTTTTTGTCTTCGGCGGCGTGCGCCTCGGCCTCCTTGACCATGCGGTCGATCTCGTCCTTTTTAAGGCCGCTGGAGGAGGTAATGGTGATCTTTTGCTCTTTGCCTGTGCCCAGGTCTTTGGCTTTGACGTTGACTATGCCGTTGGCGTCTATGTCAAACTCCACTTCGATCTTGGGCACTCCGCGCGGTGCGGGCGGGATGCCGGACAATTCAAAGCGCCCCAGCGTTTTGTTGTCGGCGGCAAATTCGCGTTCCCCTTGCAGCACGTGTATATCAACCGACGGCTGATTGTCGGAAGCCGTTGAGTACACCTGTTTGCTGGAAGTCGGGATGGTGGTGTTGCGTTCAATGATCTTGCTGAATACGCCGCCAAGTACTTCTATACCCAAAGAAAGCGGCGTTACGTCCAAAAGCAGCACGTCTTTTACCTCGCCCGCCAGCACGCCCGCCTGAATAGCCGCGCCGACGGCTACGCACTCATCAGGGTTGACTCCGCGGTGCGGCTCTTTGCCGATGAATTTTTTGACCGCTTCCTGCACGGCCGGAATGCGGATGGAACCGCCGACCAGTATGACTTTGTTGATGTCGGACGGTTTCAGCCCCGCGTCGCTTAGGGCCTGCCGGGTCGGACCCATGGTTTTTTCCACAAGGTCGGCCGTCATTTCGTCAAATTTGGCGCGGCTTAGATTCATATCGAGATGTTTGGGCCCGCTGGCGTCGGCCGTGATAAAAGGCAGGTTTATATTGGTGGTCAAAACGCCGGAAAGCTCTATTTTTGCTTTTTCCGCCGCCTCTTTCAGCCGCTGCATGGCCATCCGGTCATTGGAGAGGTCTATGCCGCTGTCTTTTTTAAATTCCGCGACAAGCCAGTTCATCACCCGTTCGTCAAAATCGTCGCCGCCCAGGCGGTTGTTGCCGCTGGTCGCCTTGACTTCAAACACGCCGTCACCCAGCGCCAGTATGGAAACGTCAAACGTCCCGCCGCCCAGGTCGAACACCAGTATGGTATGGTCGTCGCTTTTGTCTATGCCGTAAGCCAAGGCGGCCGCAGTAGGCTCGTTGATAATCCTGAGCACGTCCAGGCCAGCGATGCGCCCGGCGTCTTTGGTGGCCTGACGCTGGCTGTCGGTGAAATAAGCCGGCACGGTTATGACCGCCTGCTTTACGCCCTCGCCCAAATATTTTTCCGCGTCTTCTTTAAGTTTTTGCAGGATCATCGCGGATATTTCCTGCGGCGAATATTCTTTGCCGTCAATTGCTACCTTGTGGTCGGTACCCATTTGCCGCTTGATGGAACTTATGGTGCGGTCAGGATTGGAAACCGCCTGCCTTTTGGCCAATTGGCCGACCAGCCGCTCGCCGGCCTTGGAAAAACCCACCACCGACGGCGTGAGCCGGCTGCCTTCGGGATTGGGAATAACCGTCGGCTCCCCGCCTTCCATAACGGCGACAACCGAATTTGTCGTACCTAAATCTATTCCTATTACTTTAGCCATAATAAAAAAGCCTCCTTGAAATTATGAATTGTTTACAACTCTTACTTTACTGTGCCTTATCACCCTATCTTTAAGTTTATACCCTTCTTCAAACACGCAGTCGATCTGCCCGTCCGGCAGCCCGGGATTCTGGCTGTTCATCACCGCTTCATGCAAATCCGGCGAAAACATCTCGCCTGCAGCCGCTATCTTTTCAACTCCGGCGTCCGTCAAACTTTTTTCCATTTGCCGGCAAATAAGCTCCAGACCTCTTTTTAAACTTTCCACGCCTTCTGTTTCGCCGGCAGTCAAAGCACGCTCCAAACTGTCCATTACCGGCAGAAATCCGCCGATCAGCCGCGCGCTGACAAACAGCGACAACTGTTCCGCTTCCGCCCGGCTGCGCCGCCGGAAATTATCGAAATCGGCCTGCAGCCGCTTTAGCCTCGCCGTCAGATCCTCCAATTGATTGTCCTTTGGCGCTTCCGGCTCGGCGGCGTCACCTTCCGCGTCCGCCGCGGGCGATTCGGGTAAATCCGGCCGTTCCGCGGCCGTTTCCTGATTCTCCGGCGCCTGTTCGCCTTTTAATATCTTATCTGTCATTTTTTCACCCTTTTCTGTCAGGAATCATTTATATCGTTGATGCTGGAAAGGATCGCCTGCAAATATTTGTGCAGATAGTCCATAACCGAAATAACCTTGCCGTATTTCATCCGCGTAGGGCCGAGCACGGCAAACGTGCCGACAATTTGCCCGTTAAGCCGGTAGGTCGCCTGTACCATGCTGCAATTTTGTATGCCGCTGAATTTGTTTTCCGAACCGATGGTGATCTGCATCCCCGATTCTTCGCCGACGCTCAGGATATCTTTTATCAGCCCGTCTTCTTCCAGCATAGCCAAAATTTCCTTTATCTTGCCGATGTCTTTAAACTCCGGCTGGTTGAAAATGTTGGCGGTGCCGCCGAGAAAAACCTTGTCGGTTTTTTTCTGCAACTGCAGGGAACTGAGAGCGTCAAACAAATACTTGGACAAAAATGTATTGTCAAAGATATTCCGGCATATATCGTCGAGTTTTTCCCGCTTGATCGCGTTGAGCGGCGTACCGGAGAGATTTTTGTTTATGATCTGGGCGATATGCTCAAAATCTTCAAGCGCCGCGCCGTCCGGCAGATTGATGACGACGTTTTCGGCCACGCCGTCGTCGGTAACCAGCACAAGGATGATGCGGCAGGCGTCAAGCGGCAGGAAACGGATATACTTAAACAACTGGCAAGACTTTTCTTCCCGGGTACGCACTATGGAAATGTTCTTGCTGATCCGCGAGAGTATCTTGGCCGTCGTGCGAAAAACCTCGTCAAGTTTTTGGGCCTTAAACCTTAACCAGCTTTGGATCAGCGCGATCTCGCGTTCGGTGATCTTTTCGGGCGAGAGCAGATAATCGACGTACAGACGGTATCCGAGGGCCGACGGCACCCGCCCGGCGGAAGTGTGCGGCTGTTCGAGATAGCCCATGTCTTCAAGGTCGGACATCTCGTTCCTGATGGTCGCCGAGGAAAGCCCCAGCTCGTGCTTGCGCGATATGATGCGCGAGCCGACCGGTTCGGCGGTCGAGATGTATTCCTCTATAATCAGTTGTAATATTCGCCTTTTTCTGTCATTGAGCATAACCGCTGCCTTTGTAGGCTGATCTCCTCTTTTGTTAGCACTCTCATCGATAGAGTGCTAATCACACTCTAACAATAACATCGTTAAAGCAAACTGTCAATAGTTTACTCACAAAAAAGGTAAAAAAGTCAAAAAAACCTGATTGCCGAATTTCATCCCGGTTTCGGTCAGGGCTATCCGGGCGCCTGCCGTCAACAAACCTTTGCGGGCGTTTTCTGCAAGCACGCCGCCGTACACTTCATAAATATCGCGGCCAAACAGCAGGCGGAAATCCTCCGGGTCTATCCCGTCCGTTTGCCGCAGACCCATAAAGACAAATTCCGCCATGGCGTCGGCGGCGCCGATCTCCTCGCGCGCCGGCGCGCCGGAATTTATGTATTCCGGCACTGACGGCGCGTTGGTTATCCGCCTTTGGCCGTCAAAAGACGCGGCGGCGGCGCCGAAACCGCGGTACGGCCTGTATTGCCAGTATAAAAGGTTGTGCCGGCATTCGTAGCCCGGACGGGCGTAGTTTGATATTTCATAGCGGCGGTAGCCCCGGCGCGGCAGATAGCTTGTTACCCATTCATACATGACCGCTTCCGTTTCTTCTTCCGGCAGGGACACTTCCCCGCAAGAGAGCATTTTCGCCAGGGCGGTTCCTTCCCCGACGGTCAGGCCGTAGACGGATATATGCTCCGGGGCAAGTTCCGCCGCCAGCGACACGCTCTCTTGCAAATCTTTCAGCGTTTGCCCGGGCAACCCGTACATGAGATCAACGCCGACGTTTTTCCAGCCGGACTCCCGTGCGCTTTTTACCGCAGCCAAGGCGTCGGCCGCCGAATGTACGCGCCCGCTCACCTTCAGCAGCCGATCGGAAAAACTCTGCACACCTATGCTCAAACGGTTAAAGCCCATGTTGCGCAGTTTAAGGAGGGCGGCGCAATCTACCGTACCCGGGTTGGCCTCTATGGTACGTTCCCGCGCGCTTTCCCAAAGCCCTTTCGCGGCCAGCGCCTCAATCATTTTGCCGATCTCCGCCGCCGGCAGAAGGGTCGGCGTGCCGCCGCCGAAAAAAACCGTAACGGTTGAAGAAAAGCCGGCCGTCTCCGAGGCTATTTCCGCGCAAAGGGCGTCGGTATAAACGCTGGACAAACTGTCTGCCAGCCCGGCGTAGGACGGGAAGTCGCAATAATGGCATTTTCGGCGGCAAAACGGTATGTGGATGTATATGCCGGCAAAAGCCCTTTCGTTCATGGATTCAGTCCATTTTCAAGATCGCCATGAAAGCCTCCTGCGGCAGTTCAACGCTGCCCACCTGTTTCATGCGCT
>JAISPA010000042.1 GCA_031275255.1 Acidaminococcales bacterium
GTTTAATCTGACGTCGAACTTGTACAGCGTGGAGACGCCCTGCAAGCCGTCTACGATTTTTTCGTCAGTGTCATTGTATTCAGTGCTGGCAAGGGAAGTGGCCGCGATCAGGCCCACCGTGTCGCCGTCGGAGAGCTTGCTGCCGCCGCCGGTGATCTCAATGCCTTTGACGGTGGCGCCGGCCATGGCCACGGCATCGGCGGTCAGGGCGAAAGCGTAGCCATTGGCGTATTTGCGGTCGATTTTGAAGTCGTATTGGTCGAAATTGCTGACGGTGTTTAAGCTGCCTGTTTGCTCAAGGTTGTAGACGTTCAGCGTGTTGCCCTCGTGCGCAACGTTGCCGGAGTTGTAAAAATAGCCGCAGAGACTGGCGCCGGAGAAGGTTATGCCGCCGGAGAAGGTTATTATGTTGTTATTGGCCGTGCCGTTGCTGTCATTGTTGACGACATAGCCGCCGACAACCTGGCCGCTCACCGCGCCGCCTTCGATGGTTATCTGGTTGCCGCTGGCCTCGTTAATGATCGCCGCGCCGCCAACGACATTAGACACCGCAGCGTCCTTAATCCATATCCTGTTTCCGAGCGCATTGCCGCTGGGCGCCATGCCACCAAGAATGGGGTCGGACACTGTGCCGCCTTCGATCCGTATCTCGTTGCCGCTTGCCGCGCCGCTGCCGGAGGCGTAGCCGCCGTAGATATAGCCGCCAACTTGCGAACTCCCCTGCAAAGTTACATGGTTGCCGCTTGCCGCGCCGCTGCCGGAGGCGTAGCCGCCGTAGATGTTGTAGGACACCGTGCCGTCATTAATCCATACTTCGTTGCCGCTCGCCGCGCCGCTGCCGGAGGCATGGCCGCCGTAGATGTTGGCGAACACCGTGCCGTCATTAATCCATACTTCGTTGCCGATCGCTTCGCCGTCCTCGTAAACCACGCCGCCGATGACATTGTCATCGACGCTGCCCCCCGCGATGGTTACTATGTTCCTTCGCGCCGCGCCAGTGCCGTCAAACCCCACTTCACCGCCGATGACCGCGCTAGGCATTGCGGCGCCGATGATTGTCACTTCGTTGCCGATAACGTCGCCGTTGTTGACATAGCCGCCATAGACATACCCCGCGTATCCCGCCCCCGCTATTATGGTTATTTTATTGCCCCGCGCCGTGCCGGTGCCATTTATCAAACCGCCGTAGATGTTGCTGCCGTCCGGGCCGCCTATGAGCGTTGCGCCGTCAATCACCACAAGGTGATCGCTGGCCGCGTTGGCGAGGGAGGTGCCGTCTTCAACTAAGCCGCCGATCACGTAGCCGTTAAATTCGCCGCCCGTGAGATATACGTCCGGGGCGCTGCCGCCCCCTTGGCCGATGGCGCTCCCCTTGGCGCTGCGGTTGCCGATGACGTCGCCGCCGATACTGAGGGTTTGGCCGGCGCCGTCAATGCTGACGGTGTTCCCGGTGGCGCTGGCGCCCTGCGCGCTGGCGCCGATGACGCTGCCGCCGATGTAGCCGCTGTAGCCTGTAATCACTACGGAGTTTTCAAAAGCCTCGCCGGCGGAACTGTTGCTGATTATCAGGCCGCCGGCGACGCCGCCCTCAATGTCGCCGCTTCCCGTAATGCGGACTTCGTTTTGGCCGGCTTTGGCGGCGTGGGCGGAGCCGCCCTGGGCCGCCCCGCCGATGATAGCGTATTTAACGCCGCTATAAGTTAATCCGTCCAGCCCGCCGCCGTAGTAGAATACTTTGTTGCCGCTGGCGCTGCCGTAGTAGCTGACGCCGCCGATGAGGACGCCCGCGCTGACGCCGCCGCCGCTGTAGTGGACTTCGTTGCCGGCAACGGTTTCATTTGACAAAGCCTCCGCCACGCCGCCAAAGACGAATGCCGGCACGAAAGTGCTGTCGCCGTAGCTGACAATCACCCTGTTGTCGTGAGTGGCTGCGCCGCCATACAAGTCATATCTCCAGAGGCCATAGACGTTGTCGCCGCCGACAAAGGGGGCAAACCATTCGCCGCCAGTCTCGGCCCAGTTCATATACTTGCCCGGATTCTCAGGCGTAGCCACGCTGCCGTTGGCGGTTGGGGCATCATAATCTCCGCTTATGGTGTAGCCGTCATAAGTGTACTCGGGCTTTTCCGCCGCCGCCGCCCGGGCCGGCGCGCCGCCCAGCAAAAGGGAGGCCGCGCCCACCCCCAGCGCGATGGTTTTCATTTTGCGCGGCAATTTGGCAAGTTTCCTCATGTGATCATTTCTCCTTCTAAACTGCGTTTGTTGGCTTGAATTTTGCGCGATGTTTCCTGAGTGGGCAGTATCGGCCTGAGCCTGGCAGGTAACAGAATATAGAAAATGTTACCTGTTGTGTTTTTGTCCCTCCAGCAAGCGCGGATGTTTCCGCGCTTTTTTTGTTTTGCCTGTTTGCGCGCCGGATTTTTTCTAAAGAAGCCGAACGGCTCTGCGGGCGGCGTTTGGGCTTTCCGCAAGAAACAGTTTCTATATTCTGTTGCCTGGGGCAAAGCGATTCCGACCGCGCCGGATTGCAGTGCCGTCAATGTTGAAAACATATTAAAAATTGACATAATTATAACATATGTTCATTAAAAAATAAATAATTCCCGTAACGTAAATTTCGTCCGGGAATTTTGGCGCCGAGGGCAGCACGGCGATCCAGTCTTTGAAGCGATTTATGGATTGCCGCGCCTGCGGCGCGCGATGGCAACGCGAAAAAGGACCCGCAATGACGGCGCAAAAGAGGATTCGCTTGCCGCAGCGAACGCAGTCCATGGCCAATTGCGAGGAACCGCCACGCCGCCATCCTCCGGTCATTGGCCGAACGCTTGCCTTACATGGCGCGTTCAACACTTAGCCACCCATGGCCTACGCGAGCCGCAGAGCGGCGCGGCAATCCACGCAACCCCCATTGTTCATTGTTGCGTCTGCTTTGCGGCGTCTTTCCCGCCGCCGCTACGGCTGCGGGTAGTTACGGCCAAAAACCCCCTTGCCCACACCAACTAGGTAACAGAATTGTAGAAAATGTTTCCCGCCTATGGCTCAAAAGCCGCCCACAGAGCTGTCTGACTTTTTTCCAATAAGATAGGCTTCTTAGACAGGCCAAAAGAAAAAGCGTGGAAATGCCCGCGCTTGCTGAAAAAACGAAAAACAGAGAGGTAACACTTTCTACAATTCTGTTGCCTGCCCACAAAAAACAGAAAATTGCCGTTTGTGCTACCAATAATATATATTAATGTGGCGGCGCTGTCAAGCAAAAAATAGCAAACCAATGCCCGCAAAGGGGTACAGGTAACACTTTCCCCATTACCCCGCTGTTGTCAGGCGTCTTGAAGAATGTTCCATTCGCCCTTGCCCAAACTTTTTGCATTTTTGCGGTTTTACAAAAGCGCTGTTTTATTGTATAGTATTCAGTAGGCATTATTGAGATTATTAGGGGGATTTAATAATGGCAAAAACCAAAACTATGGATGGAAATACCGCGGCGGCGTATACATCGTATGCGTTCACCGAAGTGGCGGCTATTTTTCCGATTACACCGTCGTCGCCCATGGCGGAATCGGTTGACGAATGGTCGGCGGAGGGGAAAACCAATATTTTCGGGCAAAAAGTAAAGGTCGTCGAAATGCAGTCGGAAGGCGGCGCGGTCGGGGCGCTGCACGGTTCTTTGCAATCAGGGGCCCTGACGACTACTTATACCGCCTCGCAGGGGCTCTTGCTTATGATACCAGATATGTACAAGATCGCGGGCGAATTGCTGCCCGGGGTATTTCATGTTTCGGCGCGCGCTTTGGCGGCGAACGCGCTCAGCATATTCGGCGACCACCAGGATGTTATGGCCACGCGCCAGACCGGCTTTGCCCTTTTGGCCGAAAGCAGTGTGCAGGAAGTAATGGATCTGAGCGCGGTCGCGCATTTGTCGGCCATTGAGGGCCGGTTGCCTTTCCTTAATTTTTTTGACGGATTTCGCACTTCGCACGAAGTGCAGAAAATAAAGGTTTTAGATTACGACGATCTGGCAAAGATTGTGGACTACAAAGCTCTTGCGGCTTTCCGCGACCGCGCGCTCAGCCCCAACCGGCCGGTGATGCGAGGTACGGCGCAAAACTCCGATATATATTTCCAGATGCGCGAGTCCAGCAATAAATTTTATCTGGCTCTGCCGGACATTGTGGAAAAGAACATGCGGGCGATCAATAAACTTACCGGAAAAAACTACAAACTGTTCAATTATTATGGCGCGCCGGATGCCGACAGGATCATTATCGCCATAGGCTCCGGCTGTGAAACCATTGAGAGCGCGGTCGATTATCTAAACGGCAAAGGCGAGAAAGTCGGCATGGTCAATGTTCACCTTTTCCGTCCTTTCTCGCTCAAACATTTTTTCGAGGCTATACCGAAAAGCGTAAAAAAAGTAGCCGTACTTGACCGCACCAAGGAATCAGGCGCGGTAGGCGAACCGCTTTACACCGACGTGCGCGCCGCTTTTTATAATTCCGATCTCAATCCGGTCGTTGTGGGAGGACGCTACGCGTTGGGTTCCAAAGAATTTTTGCCGGCGCACGTACTCGGCATATTTGATGAACTCAAAAAAACTAAACCTACGGCCGGCTTTACCGTCGGTATTGTCGATGACGTTACTCATTTATCGCTCGCCCCTGGTAAAGATATTGACGCCACCGCACCCGGCACCAAAAACTGCAAGTTCTGGGGACTTGGCTCCGACGGCACGGTGGGCGCCAACAAGAGCGCCATCAAAATTATCGGCGATCACACCGATATGAACGCCCAAGGGTATTTTTTCTATGATTCCAAAAAGTCCGGCGGTATCACCGTATCGCATTTAAGATTCGGCAACAGCCCGATCAAGCAGCCGTATCTCATTGACAAAGCCGATTTCATTGCCTGCCACAAGCAGTCTTACATCAATCAGTATGATATATTGAACGGATTGAAGAAAAAAGGCATTTTCCTTCTGAATTGCCTCTGGAGTCCGGAAGAAGCCGGCCAGCGTCTTCCGGCCAAAGTAAAGCGTTATATTGCCGAAAATGAGATTAATTTCTACATTATCGACGCCATAGGCATTGCCGCTAAATTGGGACTCGGCGGACGCATCAACATGATCATGCAAGCCGCTTTCTTCAAACTGGCTGACATCATCCCGCTCGGCGACGCCGTAAAGTATCTGAAAAAAGCGGTTGACGAATCTTACGGTCTCAAGGGGCAAAACGTGCTTGATATGAATTACGCTGCGATCGATCGGGGAATTGACGCCATAGTAAAAGTAGACGCGCCGGCGGATTGGAAATATGCGCAGGACGAGGAAAAGGCCCATAACGAAATCCGCCCCGCCTTTATCGACCGGCTGCTTGTCCCTGTCAACAAGATGGAAGGCGATTTGCTGCCGGTCAGCGTTTTTGACGGCGCAGAGGACGGCACTTTCCCTGTTGGAACGTCCGCTTATGAAAAACGCGGCATAGCCGTTGACGTGCCGGAATGGCAGCCTGATAAATGCATCCAATGCAATCAATGCGCTTTTGTCTGCCCCCATGCCGCTATACGCCCGGCTCTTTCCAACGCCGAAGAAGCCGCCAAGGCCCCCGATAGTTTCCGCTCAAAACCGGCTGTCGGCGTCAAAGACCTTAATTTCAGCATAGTAATATCAGTACTGGATTGTACCGGCTGCGGCAATTGCGCGCAAGTTTGCCCCTCCAAGGAAAAGGCGCTTGTTATGAAACCGCTGGATAGTCAATTGGATAAGGTTGCCGTCTGGAACTATTCCAGAAGCCTTTCGCCCAAACCAAACCCCATGAATACATCCACCGTAAAAGGCGTACAATTTGAAACGCCTTTGCTGGAATTTTCCGGCGCGTGCGCCGGCTGCGGCGAAACGCCCTACGCCAAACTGGTTACCCAGCTTTTCGGCGATCGCATGGTTATAAGCAACGCCACCGGCTGCTCTTCGATTTGGGGCGCCAGCGCGCCTTCCATGCCCTATACCGTAAATCATCTCGGGCGCGGCCCGGCGTGGGCTAACTCACTCTTTGAAGACAACGCCGAATTTGGCCTTGGCATGTATACAGGCGCAACACAAGTTCGCGGCCTTCTGGCTTCAAAAGTTGAAAAAGCGCTGGCCGGCGCGGCGGGAGACCTTAAAGCCGCACTTGCCGAATGGCTGGAGAAGAAGAATGAAAGCGCAGGAACGCACGAACGCGCCGACAAACTAATCAGGCTTTTGGAAAAGGAAAGAGGCGGCGATAAACTGCTCAACGAAATATACGAAAGCCGGGACTATCTTGTGAAGAGATCGCAATGGATCTTCGGCGGCGACGGTTGGGCTTACGACATCGGCTACGGTGGCCTTGATCATGTGCTGGCCTCCGGCGAGGACGTCAATGTCCTTGTCTTTGATACGGAAGTTTACTCAAATACCGGCGGACAGTCGTCAAAAGCCACGCCGGCCGCCGCGATCGCTAAATTCGCCGCCAGTGGCAAACGCACCCGCAAAAAAGATCTCGGTATGATGGCTATCAGCTACGGTTATGTTTATGTCGCGCAAATTTCCATGGGCGCGGATAAGGCCCAAACGCTGAAAGCGCTCCGTGAAGCCGAAGCGTATCCCGGCCCGTCGCTTGTCATCGCTTACGCCCCTTGTATCAATCACGGCCTGAGAGATGGGATGGGAAAAAGCCAGTTGGAAGCCAAACGCGCCGTTGACTGCGGTTATTGGGCAATGTACCGGTACAATCCCTCTTTGGCGGACGAAGGTAAAAACCCCTTTGTCCTCGACTCCAAAGAGCCAACCGCCAATTTCCGCGAATTTCTCATGGGCGAAGTCAGATATGCATCGCTCTTGCAGCAATATCCCGAGCAGGCGGAATCGCTTTTCCAAAAAACAGAAAACGATGCCAAGCTGCGCCGGGAAGCCTATAAACGTTTAGCCAACGCATAGGCGGCAACCATAATTTGTTTCAGGGGTATGGGCTTGGCGGCGCGCCGGCTCATGCCCCTGAAAATTTAGAATAATTATCCGTAATAATTCATGTATCCATTTGGTAGATTTATTATTATAATCGATGGATAAGGCTGATATGCTTTTAAGATTAATGGATAGTTATTAATTTAATATTTTTAATTATAATTAAATTGTTGCAAAAGAAAAAGTTGTATGTTATTATATTTTCGTTATTTATATTAAATTTTTAATATGCGGGGAGGATAAAAATGAAAAAAGTGCTTTCGCGGTTACTCTTGCTGGCTATGGCAATGTTGCTGGTAGCCGGATGCGGCGGGGAGAAAAAAGCCGAGGTCGTCAAGATTGGTTTTCTGGCGCCGCTCACGGGCGGCAACGCCGCAACCGGGGTCGGCCTGAAAAATTCCGCTGATCTGGCGGTTAAAA
>JAISPA010000067.1 GCA_031275255.1 Acidaminococcales bacterium
CTCAAGTAAATTGTTTTTAAACGAGGCCTAATGTTTTGTTAAAATATTATATTAATATATAACATATAACACATAATATATCATAAAAATGCTAACATTTTGTGTTAAATTGTCGTTAAGAAAAATGTTTTATCGCCGAACTAACCATTTGTCGCAAAGGCCTCTTTGGCAAGCATAGCTTACCCATTAGATGGCCGGCAGAACTTGCTCTTTCGAGTACGGATTCGTCCTGATACTATTCCCCGCTAACCCCTGTCCTCTTTGCGGCTGCTTTGCCATGCTGTGTTCCTCTAAACCCTCGCCGAACCTTTGAAGGCCAAGAACGGCCAAATGCAGAATGCGCCACGGATGGCAAGCATTCTGCCCGGTCTGCCTGCGTTTTGCTCCGCGCCGGGCGGCAAACCGTCCCCCTTATCCATGTTTTAACCGGGGAGCAGCCCGGCAGCAGGAAAATTGTTTAGATGTCCGAAAATGGCTGGCATTTTTATTTAACAAGGCTTAAAATAAATTCCGGGGTGAAGAAAATGCGGGAGAAGGAAACGCTCGACCCGGATAGTTGCTATGCGGCGGTAAAGGCGCGGGATTCGCGTTTTGACGGACGGTTTTTTGTCGGGGTGCGCAGCACAGGCATTTATTGCCGCCCGATTTGTTCCGCCCGCGTGCCTAAAAAGGAAAACTGCACTTTCTTCGTCAGCGCGGCGGCGGCGGAAAGGGCCGGTTACCGTCCCTGCCTGAAATGCCGGCCGGAGCTTGCGCCCGTCGATGCGCGCGCGCCCGTTGACGCCGCCGGGCGGCTGGCGCGCCGGGCGGCGCTTCTCCTGGAAGAAAACGGCCTTGCCGACACCAGCCTGGCCAGGCTGGCCTACGGGTTCGGCGTTACGGACAGGCATCTCCGGCGGGTATTTTTCAAGGAGTTCGGCGTCTCCCCGTTGCAATACCTGCAAAACCGCAGACTGCTTTTGGCTAAGGGCCTGCTCACCGATACGGCCCTGCCTATAACCGAAGTGGCTTTTGCCGCCGGTTTTGGGAGCGTCAGGCGCTTTAACGATGTTTTTCAGCGTTCCTATAGGCTCTCTCCCAGCGCCCTGCGGAAAAACGGCGGGGAACAGGAGGGGACGGCGGGAGAAATAACTTTGTTGGCAGGCTATCGCCCCCCCTTACGATTGGGACGGCATTCTCGCTTTTCTGGCCGGGCGCGCCATTGCCGGCGTAGAAAAGGTGGAAGGGGGGAAATATTCCCGCAGCGCGGCAATGGGCGGCGGCGGGAAAAATTATCACGGCTGGCTGACGGTGGAGAACCTGCCGAAGAAGAATTGCCTTTCCGTAACCTTGGCGAGAAGCCTGCTCCCTGTATTGAGCAAAATTCTTTCCCGTGTGCGGAACATGTTCGACCTGGATTGCCGCCCGGCCCAAGTGTATGAACAATTGTCCGCTTTAAACAATTTGCGGCCCGGGCTATGCAGGCCGGGCCGGCGGCTCCCCGGCTGCCTCGACCCTTTCGAAGCGGCGGTACGGGCGGTGATCGGCCAACAGGTTACGGTCAGAGCGGCCCGTACTATGGCTGGTAGATTAGCTCAGGTTTATGGGGGAGAAATTGCCGCGCCCGTTGCGGGATTGACACACATCTTTCCCGCGCCGGCAGATATTTTACCTTCTTTGGATCCGCAGGGTAAAGAACTTACGGCAATCGGCCTTACGCGCGCCAAGGCGCGGGCCATCCGCGTCCTGGCGGAGAGTGTTTTAACAGGCAGGCTTGATCTTTCCGCTGCCGCCAACCCGGAGGAAGCCGTGCTCGCTATCAAAGAAATGCCGGGTTTTGGCGATTGGACAGCTGCATACATAGCCATGCGCGCTTTAAGCTGGACGGATGCCTTTTTGCCTACAGACCTTGGCGTCAGAAAAGCCTTTCCCGGCCTGTCCGTCAAAGAGCTGTGCCAGTTGGCGGAAGCGTGGCGGCCTTGGCGCGCCTATGCCATGTTAAACATTTGGCAATATCAACAATGAGGAAGTGCTTGGAATGAAACTCAACCGCTATAACTATCTGGTCATGGCCGCCCATACCGCCTGCGATGTAAATCAGGGCGCTTTGCCGGCTATTTTGCCTTTTTTGATTTTGCACAACAATTTGAGCTATACCTCCGCCGCCGGCCTGATGTTTGCCGCCAACTTCATTTCCGCGGCAGTGCAGCCTTTGTTTGGCTATCTGGGGGACAGGGCGTCTTATCCCTGGCTGATGAGCCTTGGCATCATTATGGCGGGCAGCGGCCTGGCGGCCATTGGCTTTCTGGAAAACTATTGGCTGACTTTTTTCGCGGCCATGCTCTCCGGCGTTGGCATTGCGATCTTTCACCCGGAAGGGGGACGCATGACCAACCTGATTTCGGGCGGGAAATCCGCCCAGGCTATG
The DNA here is from genome assembly GCA_031275255.1 of Acidaminococcales bacterium. GTDB lineage: Bacteria > Bacillota > Negativicutes > Acidaminococcales > JAISLQ01 > JAISLQ01. The sequence goes on from JAISPA010000067.1 coordinate 2,408, forward strand.
AGCTTTTTCATAGCGGGCGGCAATTTGGGTTTTGCTCTCGGCCCATTGCTCGTTTCTTTTTCTTTTCTCAATTTCGGGAGCCAGGGCAGCGCCGCCCTTTTTATTCCGGCGGCCTTGATGGCCTGCCTGCTGATTTTTTGCCAAAAGCATCTGCGCGTTTTCAGTAAAACCCGACTGGAGAAAAAACAAGCCGCGCCGTCCGCGCTAAAGGACGACTGGTTCAGTTTTTTACGGGTGTCGCTGCTTTTGACCTGCCGGTCGATTATGACTTACGGCCTGATGACTTTCATACCGCTGTACTGGATTAACATCCTAAAGCAAAGCGCCGCCTCCGGCAACGCCAAGCTTACTGTTTTTTCCCTGGCTAACGCTGCGGCTACCATATTGGGCGG
>JAISPA010000070.1 GCA_031275255.1 Acidaminococcales bacterium
GGCGCAGCCGCCGGGGAGTGAAACGCGCGCTTTGCCTTTGCGGGCCAGGAGCGGTCCCATCACAAGGAAAGAGGCCCGCATTTTGCGCATCAATTCATACGGGGCCTCATTATTGCTTATGTTTTTACCGTCAATGTTCAAAGCCTTGTTTTCCATTTTAACGGAAAGCCCCAAACAGGTCAAAACCTCGCTAATCGTCCTTACGTCTTCCAAAACCGGGATATCTTCGATCCGGCTGGGCGTCGTGGCCAATATGGACGCCGCGATAATAGGCAGGACAGCGTTCTTGGCACTGCTCACTTTTATTGTGCCGCTGAGTTTTTTTCCGCCCCGTATAATAAGTTTGTCCAACTTGCCGCCTCCGTAAAAATCAACAAAACGCCGGCAATGCACCCGTTACCGGCAACAACCCCGCAATCTGCAAATTGCACTTTGCCAATGGTTAGTGTAACATTTTATCATGGTATTTTACAAGACATATTCATAATTTTTTAACACAAACAGAGAGGCTAACCCGGCCGTAATCCGGCCAGGTCAGCCCTTATCCGCAAACCTTCCGGCGCTGCCGTGCATTTTAGCCGTTTGGCAAGCCGTACTGTCTCAACGTGTTTTGCTGGCGCTCAATTCGACGGTTTTTATGCGCCCGGCGGCGCGCTTTAAAGCAACCTGCGCTCTGGCGTGATCGTATTCCCCTTTAGCCAAAAGGCGCTTTTCCGCCCTCTTCTTGGCCGCCCGCGCCCGTTTCGCGTCAATGTCGGCCGGCATTTCCGCCGCCGTGGCGAGAATGGAAACCTGATTGTTGCGCACTTCCATAAAACCGCCGCTCACGCTGACATAAGTTACCGTGCCGTCTTCATTTTTGAGCTTTACAGGCCATTCGCTCAAAGTAACGATTATAGGGATATGCCCGGCCAGGATGCCGAGTTCCCCTTCCACCGAACGCACCACCACCATATTGTATTTCCCCGACAGCACCATGCTGTCGGGCGTTATGATGTCAACTTGCAGCCTGTCGGCCATAAAATCAGTCCACCTTCATGGCTTTCGCTTTTTTCACTGCGTCGTCAATCGTACCCACCATATAAAAAGCGCCCTCCGGCAAATCGTCATGCTTGCCGCTCAATACTTCCTTAAACCCGCGGATGTTTTCGGCCAGCGGCACATACTGCCCCGGCGTGCCGGTAAACTGCTCGGCCACAAAGAAAGGCTGGCTGAGAAATCTTTGGATTTTCCGGGCGCGGGCAACCGTGAGCTTGTCGTCTTCGCTAAGTTCTTCCATCCCGAGTATGGCGATAATGTCCTGCAATTCTTTGTAGCGCTGCAATATTTTTTGCACGCCGCGCGCCACATCGTAATGTTCCTGTCCGATGACCAGGGGATCGAGTATCCTGCTGGTGGAGTCCAGAGGGTCCACCGCCGGGTAAATAGCCAGTTCGGCTATTTGCCGCGACAGAACGGTGGTCGCGTCCAAATGGGCGAAGGTAGCGGCCGGCGCCGGGTCGGTCAGGTCGTCCGCCGGAACGTAAACCGCCTGTACGGAAGTGATGGAGCCCGTCTTGGTGGAAGTGATGCGTTCCTGCAAGGCGCCGACGTCCGTGCCCAGAGTCGGTTGATAGCCGACCGCCGACGGCATACGGCCCAAGAGGGCCGATACCTCCGATCCGGCCTGGATAAACCGGAATATATTGTCAATAAAGAGCAGCACGTCCTGCCCGGCCACATCGCGGAAATATTCCGCCATGGTAAGCCCCGACAACCCGACTCTCATGCGCGCTCCCGGCGGTTCGTTCATCTGCCCGTAAACCATGGCCGTTTTCTCAATAACGCCTGATTCTTTCATTTCATTCCACAGATCGTTGCCTTCGCGCGTGCGTTCGCCCACGCCGGCAAAGACGGAATAGCCGCCGTGTTCAGTAGCTATGTTATGGATAAGTTCTTGGATGAGAACCGTTTTGCCAACGCCGGCGCCGCCGAAAAGGCCGATTTTCCCGCCCAGCGAATAAGGCGCTATGAGGTCGACGACCTTTATGCCTGTTTCAAATATTTTAGTGGTGGTCGATTGTTGCTCAAAGCTGGGCGATGGCCTGTGTATCGGCCAGTGATCGGCCGCTTCCACTTCGGCCGGCTCGTTGTCGACTGTTTCGCCGAGGACGTTGAAAACACGGCCCAAAGTACCTTCCCCGACCGGAACTTTTATGGGCGAGCCGGTATCTACCGCTTCCATCCCGCGCACCAGGCCGTCGGTCGAAGACATGGCGACGGCCCGCACGGTGTCTCCCCCTATATGCTGCATCACTTCGGCGGTAAGCTTAATCGCGCCGCCTCCGCTTTCGCCCGGTTTGCTTTCAATCCTGACCGCGTTCAAAATCAAGGGCAGTTGGCCGGGAGGAAATGCTATATCGACGACTGGCCCTACTACCTGCACTACTTTACCGGTATTCAAAATCTTTCCTCCTCATTTTCATTTTAACGCTTCCGCCCCGCCGACAATCTCGGTTATTTCACGGGTTATGGCGGCCTGGCGCACTTTATTGTAATAAAGTGTCAGTTTGGCGATTATTTCCGCCGAGTTGTCGGTAGCCGCGCTCATCGCGGTCATTCTTGAACCCAGCTCGCTGGCCGCCGCGTTGATCAGAGCAGCGTAGATAAGAGTTTCCAGATAGCGCGGCACGAGCAGGGTCAATGTTTCTTTCGGCCCCGGCTCAAAAATGTATTCCTTGTCGCTGCGGGGGAGCCCCTTGCTCCTCACAAGGCCGCTTTCGCCGAATTCTTCGTATTTGGGCGGCTCTACCGGCAGCACTTTGACGACTATGGGAATTTGCCGCAGGGGTGAGTAAAATTGGGTGTAAATTATGTTTATTTCGTCAAATTCGCCCGCAATATATTTTGTCGTCATGGAGTGCGCTATTTCCACGGCGTTTTGATAGCCGGGCTTTTCGGAAAAGCTCTCAAGACTTTCGATTATTTTATATTTGCGCCGCGAAAAATATTCCCGCATTTTGCGCCCGACTGTCACAAGCTGCGCGTTGGCGCGGCCTTTTAATTCGGCGGCGGCCAATTTGGCGACGTTCGAGTTGTAAGCCCCCGCCAGTCCCTTGTCGGCGCCGACGACGTAATAAACGACGTTTTTTACCTCGCGCGCCAGCAGAAGCGGATGGACTATTTCTTTTTCGACCGCGGCCACGTTCGCCAGCATTTCCTGTATTTTCAAGGCAAAAGGCTTGCTGGAGACAGCTTGCGCCTGGGCGCGGCGCAGCCTGGCCGCCGCCACCATTTTCATCGCCTTGGTTATATGCTGGATGTTCCTTACGCTGCGTATTCTCTGCCTTATGCCGCCTGAGGATGCCAACGCCCGTCACCTCGCTTCGCCGGCGCCGATTTTGCCGACGCCGAACATGTCCTTGTATTCGGCTATGGCTTTCTTCAAGGTTGCTTCGGTTTCGGGCGAAATTGCCTTGACTTCTATTATCGCTTTGCCGACTTCCGGATAGTTGGTTTTCATAAAGGCCAGAAATTCTTTTTCAAACCGGGAAATATCTTCAACTTCCACATCATCAAGATACCCGTTGGTCGCGACATAAATGCTCATAACCTGCTGTTCGACCGAAAGCGGCGCGTACTGGCCCTGCTTGAGGATTTCGGTCATCCGGACGCCGCGGTCGATCTGGGCTTTAGTGGCCTTGTCAAGATCGGAGCCGAATTGGGCGAACGCGGCCAATTCCCTGTATTGGGCAAGATCGAGCCGCAAGCGGCCGGCCACGGCTTTCATCGCTTTTATCTGGGCGGAACCGCCGACGCGCGAAACCGAAAGGCCCACGTTGATCGCCGGGCGTATGCCGGAATAGAAAAGTTCGCTTTCCAAAAATATCTGCCCGTCGGTTATGGATATAACGTTTGTCGGTATATAGGCGGAAACGTCGCCGGCCAGGGTTTCAATGATCGGCAGGGCGGTGATGGAGCCGCCGCCGTTTTTCGCGTCCAATTTGGCGGCGCGTTCCAAAAGCCTGGAGTGAAGGTAAAACACGTCGCCCGGATAGGCTTCGCGCCCGGGCGGGCGGCGCAAAAGCAAGCTCATGGCGCGGTAAGCGGCGGCATGTTTGGACAAATCGTCATAAACGCACAATACATCCTGCCCTTTGCGCATGAAATATTCGCCTATGGTAACGCCGGCGTAAGGGGCAAGATATTGCAGCGGCGCGCTGTCTGAGGCGTTGGCCGCCACTACGATGGTATAGTCCATCGAGCCGTGCTCTTCAAACGTGCGCACGACGCGCGCCACCGTCGAGGCTTTCTGCCCGATGGCGACATATATGCAAATAACGCCAAGCCCTTTTTGGTTTATTATGGTGTCGACCGCCACGGCGGTTTTGCCGGTGCCGCGGTCGCCGATGATGAGTTCGCGCTGGCCGCGGCCGATCGGCACCATGGAATCTATGGCTTTTATCCCCGTCTGCAAGGGTATTTTTACCGACTCGCGATCGGCGATGCCCGGCGCCGGACTTTCCACGGCGCGATATTCATTGGCGTCAATAATTCCCCGGCCGTCAATCGGCTGGCCAAGCGCGTTGACAACCCGTCCGACCAT
>JAISPA010000099.1 GCA_031275255.1 Acidaminococcales bacterium
GCCCAAACGTATGCCCGTTTTCCTTAAACGCAATCGCCGCCTTGCGATAATCAATACTGTATGCCATATATATTTTATCGACATTTTTCATCGATTACTTAAGTTAAAGTACTATAAAAAATAATTAACCGGTAATCCGCCGCCCTGCGCGGCTACCGCCCTTCAGCCAATCTTTAGCCCGCTGCGGCGGCATCGTGTGCGGACTGTTCGCCTTTGCCGCTTTTGTTCAGGGGAATGGTGAATATTACTTCCGTCCCCACTCCTTCCAGGCTGTTCAGATATATTTCCCCGCCGTGCATTTCCACTAAATAACGGCACAAGGGCAATCCCAGCCCGGTTCCTTCGTATTCCCGGGAATAGGAGTTGTCCGCCTGTTCAAAAGCTTCAAAAATGCGTTCCTGATCTTCTTTTCTAATGCCGATGCCGTTGTCTTTTACCGCAATCCGCAGCATGTTGTCCAATTCCCGTACATCCACCCATACCTTGCCGCCTATTGGTACAAATTTGAGCGCGTTGGACAAAAGGTTGTAAAGGATTTGCCGGATCTTCTTCTCGTCGGCGTAAAGCAGTATGTTTTCCGGGCAATTTTCCCGAATGGTGATTTCCTTGCGCCCGGCAAACGAATAAAAGGTCAGCAGGGTCTGATCAAGCGCGTCGGCGAAGCGGAATTCGCTGAAATTGAGTTTCATCATGCCGGCGTCGATCTTTGAGATGTCCAATATATCGTTGATTATTTGCAGCAAATGCCGGCCGCTTAAAATCATGTTGTTTACATGTTTTGCCTGTTTTTCCGTCAGCGAGCCGAAATGCCCTTCCAGCAGGGCTTCGCCGGAACAAATCACCGCGCTGAGCGGCGTGCGCAATTCATGCGTCATATTGGACAAAAATTGTGATTTTACGGTGTTTGAGCGTTCCAGTTCCCTAATCATCTGCTGCAGCACTACTGTGCGCTGCCCGACCTTTTCTTCCAGCTGGTTGTTGCTGTCGATGAGGTTATGCACAAAATGTTCGATTTCCTGTTCCATAGCGCCCAGGGTTTTCGCCATTTCTTTGAGCGCCCTTAAAAGGCGCGCCGTTTCCTGCCTGCCCACAAGCATGTATGGCGGCACGGCGATATTTCTTTCGCCCTGGGAGACTTTTTGCGCTATTTCCGTAGCCAGATTGATCGGCTCGGTAATTTTTTTGGTGACAAAATGACTGATGGTCAGGACTATCAGCAGGGTAACGGCGCAAATAAGGACGGTTATGCGCTTGTGGACGTTCATGATGACGCGAAAGCGTTCTTCCGGGATGCCCACGCCCAGGGCGGCAATCGGCTTGCCGCTGTAGTCGTTGATATAGCCGGTGAAAAAAACATGAATCTCCTCGCCAACGTTCACCCGGCCGAATTCAATCTTTTTCACCCGTTCCCACTGGTCGGAGGAAACCGGGCCGTAAGAGCCGATGTAGCTTGTTCCGGCGGCGTCGCGCACATTGGAACATACGCGCACGCCGCTTACCGTAAGCGAAAAGTAGGCGTCTTCCACGCTTTTGGTAAACCGCGCGGGCATGGAGTTGTCATTGTTGGCGATATCCGCGAGCGCCACGTAAGCGACAAGCCGGCCGTCGCGCAGTATCGGCGCGGCGGCAACGCCGGCAAGGCATTTGTTGAAATATTCTCCTGTTTTCATTATTTTTATTTGATAACGCTCCCATTCCGGGCTGCCAGGAGCGGAGAACTCCGACAGGTCAAAGACCAGCCCGGATGAGGCGGCAAAGTGCCGCGCCGCGCCGGAGAGCAGCATTTCCCGCAGCGACTTGGGGATGCCGGTTATAGATGGCCTGGACGATGCCAGCAATTCGCTGGCGTCCGGCTGGATTACCGCCAGAAAATCCAGGTAGGGCACCAGTTTTTGTAAATCAGCCAGGCAATCGGCAAGGTATTCCGAATCATCCATACTGCCGATAAATTCCGGGTTGGCGGACAACATACTGGCGCTGATGCGCAAGTCCGACAACTGGGAGCTTTCTATAGTATAAGCCGCGGCAAAAGCGTTGGAAAGATATTGCCGCGCGTCTTGGTCTATCTGGTCTTTCTGTTCAAAACTGATAAACGCCAGCATAAGCGCGCTGGGGAAAACAACCGCTATGAAAATGACCATCATGATTTTTCTTTGGATGGACACAACTACATGCCGCCTTTCAAAAGGTCAGTTTCCAAGGCGAAGAGTTGGCGCCGGTCTTTCAGGTTTAGTTTGCGCAGGATGTGGCTGACATGGGTTTTAACCGTTTTTTCGCTTATATAGAGCCTTTGGGCAATATCGCGGTTGGAATTCTTTCCCAGCATGAGCATGGCGACTTCCATCTCCCGGGCACTTAGGCGGGCATTCAGGTAAGCTTCCAGCGGGCTTTCCGGGTTTGCCGCCGCAAATGCGTTCTCGCCAATGTGGATCATATTAAAGATATCGTACAGAAGGTTGATAATGCCGTGAAACTGTTCCTCCCCGACGGCGGGCGCGCCACCGCCGTAAGCTACGCAAACAATCTGGCCGCGGCAGTAAACCGGGCTGCCGAAAAAAGTCAGCCCCATAAAGCAATGGTGGACATAAGCGTCTTTTGTGTTCCTGAGCACCTGGATTATTTTTCTTCTTTCTCGCATGCAGCGCTCTAAATTGTTTTTTATCATATAATCGCAAATCAGCGGCAGGTTTGACCAAACCAACAACGGCTCGCCAAAAAGATCGAGAAAGCACAGGCTTATGCTGAAAGTTTTGGCTAAGTTGTCCTGGAACGCCTGCAATTTTTCTTTGCCGATAATATTGAGCCATTGTTTGGCGTTAATTTGTTCCATTCACAGCATCAACTCCTGCCATTTGCTTTTCAAAAACCTTTTTTGCGGCTGCCGCGGGAAAACGGTTGTTGCCCAAAAAAAATTGCAAAACTGAAAATCCCGCACTGGCGGCGGCGGATATATTAAATATATATTTTTTTGTTTATCATATCACAAACCCACCCCGTCTGATATTAAGATAAGGTTAATATGCTCCCGCCGCTTGACTAAGCCGCCGATTTGTAATATTATTCTAAGCAGGATTCAATATATAGTCATATTAGACAGCAAGAAAATTGTACACAAAAAAATCCTCCCGCCAAACAATAAGTAACAGAATATAGAAAGTGTTGCCTGCGGTTTTTTGTTTTTGTCAGCAAGTACGCGCGTTTGCGTACTTTTTTATTTTTCCTGCCGGCGCGGCCCGCTTTTTCCTAAAAGATCCGGACGGCTCCACGGGCGGCTGCCATCCTTGCATTAAGGTAACACTTTCTATAATTTGTTACCTAATCGCTTTTGCGGCAGGTATTTCTGCCGCATTTGTTTTACGCCGGCAATTTTGAAATATAAACAACGACCACATAATAATAGTTATTATATCATAAATCAGATTTACTTGGTATAAAGTGATGTATCGGCACGGCAAACGCTATGAGCGGCCAAAAGAACATCGTCGAAAAATCACACAAAAAAAGCCGGCTGTGTTATTGGGCTAAAAGGCAAGCCGGGGACGCCGCGTAAGGATGTAGAGTTATATTTCGAGACTTGAAAGAGCCGAAACGGGCGGCCGTTTTTATACGCCTGCGATGACTTTCCCAACATCCCGGCGGGGCGGCGCCGCTTTTTAATAAATTTATGAAGGTACGTTCTGATGTTAATAAAAGTTTAGTACAGTCAATATTCGCTGTTAAGCGGGGAAAATATTATCTTCGTGTTATCTTTTGCCAACATGTCGTCCATTTTCAAAAAACGGTTGACACGCGGATTGTTTTCCGCCGACAAACCTGATATTCCGGCCGTTACAACCAACAAAGACCCGGGGTTATCCCCGGGTCTTAACGTACGATTTGGTTGCGGGGGCAGGACTTGAACCTGCGACCTTCGGGTTATGAGCCCGACGAGCTACCAACTGCTCCACCCCGCGATATTCTTCTGGTGGAGGGGGCTGGATTCGAACCAGCGAAGGCAAAGCCGGCAGATTTACAGTCTGCTCCCTTTAACCACTCGGGAACCCCTCCGTTGCCGCATGCTCTTACCTTGGAGCTGGCGAGAGGATTTGAACCCCCAACCTGCTGATTACAAGTCAGCTGCTCTACCGGTTGAGCTACGCCAGCCTTGCTTGTAACTGCGACGATATTTAGTATATAATAGAACGCCGGGAGTGTCAACTTTAATTTTCAGTTCAAGAACAAACCTGCCCGAAGCCTGCGCCGCCATCGGCGTGGCCCCGCCCCAAATGCGCGCCGGGTTTTATGTAGGCCGTCTCGTCAGGATGCTTGACAATAGCGCGATCTTAATATACAATTTCGTTGTGGCGGGCAACGTAACGTTCCGTCCTGCAATGTCCCGTCCTGGAAAATATGGGCAGGTAACACATTATGGAAAGTGTTGCCTGCCCTTTTTTTGTTTTGCCAGCAGGCACGGGCTTTTTGGCGTTTTCCAAATTTGCGCTTTTTCCGGCGCGTTGCGGGCGTTCGTCCGTTCAGCCTGTAATAAGGCGGATTTTCGCCTTGCTACAGGCAACACTTTCCATAATGTGTTACCTGACAAAAATTCATCTTTGCAGGCGCCGGGTCGCTGTTTCCGTTTGACAGCGCCGCCGGATTAATGTATTATCATAATATAATAAATAACATTATGATCCGGCGCGGAAAAAATACCAGGTTTTTTCGCGCTTGCGGCAGGCAACAGAATTATAGAAAGTGTTACCTGCCTATGCGATAGCATCCGCCCGTCAAGCTACCTGCTGCTTTTGGTAAAGAGCTGGCCGCGCCAACAGGCTAAATGAAAAAGCACGGAAACGCCCGTACTTGCTGACGAAAATAAAAAACAACAGGTAACACTTTCTATAATTTTGTTACCAGTTTTCTTCGCGGCGGGGCCGCGCCTATTTACGCCCGTAATTTTATAGCATAAAAGCAAAAAACACAAATCACAAGGAGGAATTATTGCATGAGAAGATTAGGCCTCGTTTAAAAACAACTTACTTGAGCAAAATAGTGATAGCCGCAAGAAGCACAAAGGCGAGGAAAGAATCATCCGATTTATCGTAGCGGGTTGCAACACGGCGAAACCACTTGA
>JAISPA010000147.1 GCA_031275255.1 Acidaminococcales bacterium
GGCGCACGGCAAGGCGCGTTTGAACAAAGAATACCGGGAATTAAAATCTTGCCCGCAAGGCGTTGAGGACGAGGAAGGCAGCATCGTGGCGCAGACGTGGTTTACGGGGCGCAAAAAGAGCCTGTTGGCCGATTTTGTCGTCGGCACCGTCGACCAGGCGCTCATGGCCGGGCTTAGGCAAAAACATCAGGCCATGCGGCATCTCGCCCTGGCCAACAAAGTGGTGATTGTTGACGAATGCCACGCCTATGACGCCTACATGAGCCAGTATCTCTACAAAGCGCTGAATTGGCTGGGCGCTTACCGAGTGCCGGTCATCCTGTTGTCGGCCACTTTGCCCGCGGAAAAAAGACGGGATTTGGTCGAGGCTTATTTAAATGTCAATAAACAAGAGGAAGATACGTTTCCCTCCTGGCTGGGAGAGCAGACAATGCTTGAAGCGAAAGAACCGGAATGGGCAATTAACAAAACCTATCCGCTAATTACCTATACTGACGGCGGCGAAGTACGACAAGCGGCGGCGGAGCTTTCCGAACGCGGCATAAGTGTTTGCCTGGCTTGGCTTTATGAAGACATGGGGGCTGAAACGGCCGCTAAAGACCAACTGCCGATAATCGAAAAAATAACGGGCAAGCTTGACGAATATTTATCTGGCGGCGGCTGCGCCGGCATTATCGTCAATACCGTCCGGCGCGCGCAAGCGATCTACCAGGCGCTGGCGGCGCGTTACGGCACGGAAAATGTTCGTCTGCTGCATTCCCGCTTTATCGGCGCTGACCGCGTTGCGAACGAGATGAAAATCAGAGAATTGCTGGGAGCGCCAACTAAAGAAAATGAGGGAAAGCGTCCCGAAAAACTTATTGTTGTCGGCACGCAAGTTATGGAACAATCACTGGATGTGGATTTTGATTTGCTTTTTACCGACATTTGCCCGATGGATCTGCTGCTGCAAAGAATCGGACGCCTGCACCGGCACGAGCGCCCAAGGCCGGAAAAATTACAAAGGGCTATTTGTTTTATTACTGGCTTGACAAAAAAAGGATTTGAGAAAGGAGCGGAGAAAATATACGGTAAGTACCTTTTGCTTAACACTCGGCAGTTGCTTTTGCCCAAGCCGGTTTTAAACCTGCCGTCAGACATTCCCGGGCTGGTGGATGCGGCTTACGATCCGGACGGCGTTGAAGTTGCGCTTGAGCTTAAAGATGAATACGACAACGCTAAACGCCGCCAGGAAACTAAAATAGCGGAAAAGACAAGCAGGGCGAAACGGTTTCAAATTTTCAAGCCGGGCAAGGGCGAAAATCTTGGTACGCTTATTGATTGGCTGGATATTGGCATTGACGATCCTTCCGGCAAAAGGGCGGAAGCGACGGTGCGCGACACGGACAGCTCATTGGAAGTAATTGTCCTGCAAAAACGCGGCGGCAAGTTTTATCTGCTGCCTTGGCTGGAAAAATCAGACGGGCGGGAAATCTCCCGCGAGCGCCCGCCCGACGGCGACATTGCGGCAGAGCTTGCCGCCTGCACGGTAAACTTGCCGGGAGTTTTTTCCTATCCCGGGGTAATCAATGATGTGATTGGCGCGCTTGAAGAAAATAATATTGACGAAGGGTTGTTGGCTTGGCAACAGTCGCCCTGGCTTAAGGGGGAGTTGTTTTTGGTGCTGGACGAAAACCTTGCGGCGCGCTTGCGCGGCTATAAACTTAAATATGATGAAAAATATGGTCTATGGGCGGAAAAGGCAGGTAAAGAAGATGGCTGAAAAAGATTTTAATTTGCTTTTTGAACAGTGGATTCGGGTTTTAAATGGCGAAGGCGAGGCAGAGGAAATATCCTTGCTGGATTTTTTCCGCCGGGCGCACGAGCTAAAAAGCATAGCAGGGGAACTTGCGACGCAGGACGTAGCGATGCTGCGGCTACTGCTAGCGGTGGTTTACGCCGTCTTTACCAGGGTAGATGCGGATGGCAAGCGGTTCTCCTTGAAGAATATGACTGACGCGCTGGGACGCTGGAAACAGATTTGGAAATTGGACAAATTCCCTTATGAAGTAATAGAGAAATACTTTAAGCATTATCACGATAGATTTTACCTTTTTCATCCCGAAAGGCCGTTTTATCAAGTCCCTGCCCTGAATATTGGCACAGATTATTTCGCGGCAAAGCTGATGGGCGATTTGTCGGAAAGCGGCAACAAGGTCAGGCTGTTCCCGATCAGGACAGGCAAAGGGAAAGGATATGTCGGCAAGGCGGAAGCCGCCAGATGGCTTTTGCATTTGAACGCCTTTGACGACGCGTCAAGCAAACCGAAGGGAGAAGGGCTGCCTTCACCCGGAACCGGTTGGCTTGGCAAATTGGGCATAGTTTTTGCCGTTGGTGCCAACATGTTTGAAACTTTGATGCTGAACTTTGCCTTAGCTGATGAACACAGCAATGTTTTTGAAGAAGGAAAAGCCGCTTGGGAACAAGAGAAAGCCAACAAAGAAGAAAGAGTGAAAATCTCTGCGCCAACCAGTATGTTGGAGTTGTTGACTTTACAGTCACGCCGTATTATGTTGCTAAAAACGCCGGACGGCGGATATATCAGCGGCTACAGGCTGTTGGGCGGGGATTTTTTTGATGAAGAAAATGCTTTTATTGAGCAGATGACCCTCTGGAGGGCAAAAAAAGAAAAAAACAATATTATTTTTTTACCCAAGTTTCATGACCCCGCGCGGTTCCTATGGCAGGATTTCCCGGCGCTTACCGTTAAAAACAGCGAACACAAGCAACCCGGCATTGTGCATTGGATAGCTGTTTTGAAATCGCATGGCCTTACTAATCATAAATTGGCGAGTTTTCAGACGGCAAGTATAAAATATGGCGCCAACAATTCCGCTGTCGCTGATGCCTTTAGTGATTATATTAAACTGAATGCCGGGCTGCTGACGGAGTTAGGCGGCGAATATGCGGCAATGGTTGTCGATCTTTTGGACAAAACCGCCAAGTGTGTGAAAGTGCTGGGGGACTTGGCTAATGATATTGCCGAAGCCGGCGGCAGCGATGCTAAAAACATAAACGGTATCGGTGAGCAAGTTCGCGAACAGGCTTATTTTTCTTTGGACAAGCCTTTTCGAAATTGGCTGGCAGATGTTGACCCGGGAAAAAATGATATAGCCGTCGTTGCCGGCGGCTGGTTGCAGCAGATGAAAAAAATTGTAACAACGCAGGGGCAACAAATATTTGCGGAAGCCGGGGAAAAGGCTTTTGTCGGCAGATATAAGGAAGTAAAGGGCAAGCGGGTTGCGCAGACTGCGGCAAGGGCGTTTTTGCGTTTTGAAAAAGAAATAATGAAAATAACTGGTTAGGGGTGAAACAAGACACAATGAAAGATTATGACAGGGTAAAAGCTTTTGTACGAAGAAAAATTAAGTTGCTGGATACACGAACCCCTTGGGCGAAA
>JAISPA010000066.1 GCA_031275255.1 Acidaminococcales bacterium
GCTGAACGCCGTGGCGCAAGGCAACATCTACATAGAATCCACGAACAACCCCATCAACGTCAGGAAGGTGGACGCCGGCCAAAGCAACGTCCGTCTGCTGGGCAAGCACGGCGTCTACAGCGCCAACGCGGACGGCGACCAGGCCGTCAACATCAGCGGCAACGACCTCATAATCGAGGGCGGCGACAACGGGGCTGCCGTCAGCAAGATCGGCGACCGTACGGTATCCGCCGACCTGCCTTTGTACGTCAGCCTGACCGGCAGTTTGGAGGCCAGGGCGGACGGGCTGGTCAACATCTACCAGCAGGGAGCTTCCCCCCTGACGGTCCTGTCCCTTTACAGCGGCAGCGACGTCTGGCTGCACGCCGAAGGCGGCATCCTGAGCGCCGCTTCCGCTTCCGGCCTGCCGGAGGGCTATATAAACGCCGACGGCAAACTGAGCCTGGTTTCCGACACGGGCGGCATCGGCCGGGACGGGCAGGGCCTGCGCGTACTGGCCGACAACGTGGACGGCGTCGAAGCCGCGGCGGCCGGCGGCATCTACCTCGAAAGCGAAAGCAAGGCCACAGCCGACCTTACCATGGACGGCCTGGCCGCCGGCGCAGCCGGCGAGATAGAACTGGCCGGGACAAGCGGCGGGTTTTATTTCGCTGGCAACGTTTCCGGCAAAGACCTGACCATAGAGGCGCCGGGGCCGGTCGGGCAGGATGCCGCAAACAGCGCGGTTAACGTCAATAAGATAACGGCCGCTGCCGTCGGCGGGTTTGCCATGGGCAGCGCGGGCAACAGCATAAATGCGCTGGAAGTGGAGAACTTAAGTTCCGGCGACATAGTTTTCGTCAACAACAAGGATCTTGCCGTCGACGCCTTGGGCAACACGGCGGCCGGCGGCGGGATTGCGCTGACGGCGCTGGGCGAAATCGACCTTAAGGCCGACATCGCCGCCGACGGCGCCATCACAATCGACGGCAACAGTATAGACAGCGCCGCCAGGACAACGGTGCACTCGGTTGCGGGCGATGTTGCCGTAACCGCCAATACGGGCGGCATAACCCTGCGGACGGTCTTGGCCGGCACGGACATTTCTTTGGTGACCTATACCGGCGACATCAGCATTGATAACGGCATGGCCGACAGAAACGTCAAGATCGCCATCCTGACACAGGGCGACCTGAATGTTGGCGATGCGGCCGTCGCTTTGGACGGCAGTTTGTCCGCCGGAAATGATATTGACATTATAGTGCCGCACGGCAGCGTTACGGCCGACATGCTGGTCGCCGGCGTCAATACCGGCCAGCCTGACGGCGATATAAACGTACAGATGTGGGACGGCGATTTCCAGGTGTATTTTATTATGGCCTATAATCCTGGCAGCGATATAAACATTATAAACAACGATGCTGGGAACATTGACGCCGAGTATGCCTTGGCGGGAAATAGCGTCCTGTTGCAAACCGATTACGGCAATATTATCACTACCGACATATTGGCCGGCACGGAGGACCCTTCTACCGGCATGATTGTCAACGGGAATGTTTCCTTGATAGCCCTTAACGGGGAGATCATTATAAAGGGCGAAGTGCTGGCCGGCGGGGACGATTATATTTACGTAGGCAAGGGCGATTTTTACAACGCCGGCACAATCGAATCCGCAAATGGCCACGTGGTGATAAGGGTAGGCGCAGGCGACATAGCGGTGAACAACATCGAGGCGCACAAAGGCATATCGCTCGAAACCATCTACAGCGGCGATGTAACCTCGACCGGCCTGCTCCACACGGCAACAGGCAATATTGACGTAACGGCCGGCAACGGCTACATCGACGGCGCCGTCCTGACGGCGGACCAAGGCAGCGTGTACCTGGCCGCCTTCGGCGGCCAAAACGGCATAGACGCACAGGAAATCATCGCCGCCAGGGACGTGAAAGCCAGCGCGGGGAACGGCGATATCACCATTGTCAGGGTGGAGGGCGCCGACCTCTGGTTCGGCATATACGAGAACGGGCATACGGTCGAAATAACCGATGCTTTTGCCGCCAAGTCCCTCCTCGCCCAGGGCGAATTCGTCGACATTATCGAGATAACCCACACCGCCGCCGACGATTATTTCCAGCTTGCCCTGCGCGGCGCGGGCGGCGAGCAGCCCATGACCTACGCCGAGATCGACGACGTAATTTCCCCGGTCGGCGTACAGCTTGACCAGCTGTGGGCGGAAGACGCCTACATCCACGTCAGCAGCGAATATTTCCGCATCATGGACGCCTACGCCATAAACAAGGCCTACCTCAGCAACAGCCGCTACCGGATGACCATGTTCGGCCGGGACCCCGTTCCGGACGACGCCGACATCCAGATCTATTTCGCCCCCATAGCGGGCAACCCCTTCGCCCATGTTTCCTTCCAGAACGAATTTTCCTACCTCGGCCTGGAGAACTACCAGATACTGCACGCCAAAGACGGCGTAGTCAACATCGTTACCAACCAGAGGAGCCTGCTGGACGACACGGCCATCACCGCTGCGGCGGACGTCAGGCTGGCCTGGCGCGGCTACGCGGGCAAACTGCTGGCGGACACCATCTACGACTACGGGCGCTATCTCAGCCTGACTTACGGCGGCCTCGGCGCCATGCCGCTCGACGGCATCTACCGGGGCGGGCGCCGGCTGTGGCTGGGCCAGCGCGGCGACATGCCGGTCCTTTACTATGACGATGCCTCCGGACGGCAAAGCTGGCAAATCCTGAACGAAAAGAGGAAAACATTTTAAAAAAGCCGATCCCGGCAACCTTTGACGCGGCGGGGCAATTGGCGGCGCCCTGGCGCTTGAAAACGGCGAATTGAAAAACGCGCGGGCCGGACGCCCCGTCATATTTTAACCCGCAGGCAATAGACGCGGCGCGATTGATTCACAAGCTGCGCCCGCCGGATATCCGGCGGGCGCGGCTTGACGCTGAAAACTTTGATACTGCTATCCGGTTAAAACACGAATAAGATTTGCGGGACGGTTTGACGCCCGGCGCGGCGCAAAACGCCGGCAGACCCGGAAAAATGCTTGCTTTCCTCGGTACATTCTGCAGAGGTCATGATTTTAGCCGGGGAAGTATAAAACTTTTCTATTTACCCAGGTCATGTTATAATTCAGTAATGAGGCATCGTTAAAAAACTACGGGGAGATGATCTTATTGCACATGGCGGACGCTTTGATTTCGCCGGCGGTTGGCGCGGCAATGTGGGCCGCGTCGGCGGGTTTTGTGGCTTATTCGACGAAAAAGACCGGTGATTCGGGCGACGAGCGTAAGACGCCGCTCATGGGCGCGGTGGGCGCGTTTGTCTTCGCCGCGCAGATGATAAATTTTACCATTCCCGCCACCGGTTCCAGCGGCCATTTGGTCGGCAGCATACTGCTGGCCGCCTTGCTCGGAAGACACGCGGCTTTTTTGACTATTGCCTCTATTTTGACGGTGCAGGCGCTGTTTTTCGCGGACGGCGGTCTCCTGGCTTTAGGCTGCAATATCTTCAATATGGGCGTAATACCCTGTTATATAGCGTATCCCCTGGTTTACAAACGGATTTTGGGCGGAAACCCCACAGGCAAAAGCATCTGCCGCGCGGCCGTGTGCGCGTCGGTAATCGGGCTGCAGCTCGGCGCTTTGGGCGTCGTGGCCGAAGTTACTTTATCCGCCGTTACGCAATTGCCGACAGGCATATTCCTCCTGCTCATGCAGCCGATACATCTGGCGATCGGCATAGCGGAGGGATTCATTACCGCGGCGGTTGTCATGTATGTTTTCAGCCAGCGGCCGGAAATCATAAAGGCCGGCGGGAAGACTGATTTTAAAAACAGTTATTCTTTGCGCCCGCTCTTTGCCGCCTTTATTGTAACGGCTACGGTCATCGCGGGCGGTTTGTCCCTTTTTGCCTCAAGTTATCCGGACGGGCTGGAGTGGTCGATCATGCGCGCCGGCGGACAGGAAGAATTGGAAACGCCCGCGGGCGGCGTGTACGAAGCTTTGGCGCAGGCGCAGGAGAAATTTGCCTTTTTCCCTGATTATGCTTTCGCGGGCGCCGAGGAAACGGACGGCGAGCCGCCGGCCTTTTCCGCCGCGGCGGCCGGCGTGGCCGGCGTAGCACTGTCTTTCGCGGCGGCTTTTCTGCTCGGCAAAGCGGCCCGTATCGGTTATCGCAAAAAACACGGCGTCGGTACGGTGGTTTAAAATTATCAATGATCCGTGAAATATACAAAAATATTTATCTGAACGAAATAACCCTGCCCAACAGCCCGCTGAAGTATCTTAACAGTTATATTATAAAGGACGGGGAACGCCCTTTGGTAATCGATACAGGGTTTAACCGCCCGGAATGCCGCGAGAGCTTTCTGGCCGGGCTGGAAGAACTGTCGGTGGACATAGGGCAAACCGACGTTTTGGCTACCCATCTTCATTCCGACCATTGCGGGCTGATTCATGAACTAAAGGAAAAGGGCGCCCGCGTGATGATGGGGGAACTGGAGTCGGCGAGCATTACCGCCCTCAACGACCCGCGCTATTGGGACAGGATGGAAGAACTGGCGCGCTTATACGATCTGGAAAAGTACGCTCTTAAGATCGGCGACCATCCCGGCTACAAATTCCGGCCCGGCGATATAAACGATTATCGGACTTTATCAGACGGCGAAACATTAAAAAAGGGCGGCTATAATTTACAGGTTTTGCTGGTGCCCGGACACACCCCCGGGCATATAGCCCTTTACGAAGCGGAGCACGGGCTGTTGTTCTGCGGCGATTTGATATTGGAGAAAATTACCCCCACCATTACTTTTTGGGGTTTTGAGCATGATATACTTCAAGTGTATTTCAATACTCTGGACAAAGTCAGGCGGCTGCCGGTAAAACTTTTGCTGACCGGCCACCGGGCCTTGCTGAAAGATCACACCCGGCGGATAGACCAGCTGCTCGTCCATCACGAAAAGCGGCTGGCGGAAATAAAGGATATCCTGCAGGGCGGCGAAAAGAGCGTGGCCGATACGGCGGGCCGGATGACCTGGGACATAAAGGCAAAATCATGGGAAGATTTCCCCAAGGCGCAAAAATGGTTCGCCGCGGGCGAAGCGATGGCGCATTTGGAGCATCTGTACCGGCGCGGACAAATAGAGCGCCGGGGAGAGAACGGCACATTGCTGTACAAAGCAAGCCGCCGGGAGGAATAACCCGCCCGGCGGCAATTGTCGCTAAATAAAGCGAAAGCCATCAAAAACTTTTGCCGATCCGCTCAATCGCTTCTTTTGTGCGCTCGGCGTCACCGAAAGCGGTAAGGCGGAAATAGTCTTTGCCGGCGGGCCCGAAACCCGCTCCCGGCGTACCGACGACATGCGCCTTGGCCAACAGGTGGTCGAACATTTCCCACGAAGACATGCCTTTGGGAGTTTTCAGCCAAATATAAGGCGCGTTTACGCCGCCGTACATCTTAAGGTCAAGTTTGGCGAAGCCGGAACAGATTACCCGCGCGTTTTCCATGTAATAATCGATTACCTGTTTGATCTGCGCGCGGCCTTCCTCACTGTAGACAGCTTCGGCGGCTTTTTGGGTTATATAGGAGACGCCGTTGAATTTAGTGCTTTGCCGGCGGTTCCACAAAGTATTGAGTTTTATCTTATCGCCGTCCGCGCGGCCGATAAGTTTTTGCGGCACCACCGTGTAGCCGCAGCGCACTCCGGTAAAACCGGCGGTCTTGGATAAAGAGCGTATTTCAATCGCCGCTTCCTGCGCACCCGGTATTTCATATATGCTGTGCGGTATATCGGGTTCGGTTATATAAGCCTCGTAGGCTGAGTCATATATTATGACGCTCTCGTTTTTACGGGCGTAGTCCACCCATTTTTTCAGCTGTTTTTTGCTAAAGGCCGCCCCGGTGGGATTGTTCGGCGAACAAAGATATATAAGGTCAGCCTTTTCCGACGGCGGTCCGGGGCAAAAATTGTTTTCGGCCGTACCTTTGAGATAGATGATGCCTGCAAAATAACCGTTCTTCTTCAATTCGCCGGTACGCCCGGCCATTACATTGGTGTCAAGGTAAACCGGGTATACCGGGTCGGGAACGGCCACGGCACAGCCCTTGGCAAAAATTTCCTGAATGTTGCCGACGTCGCATTTGGCGCCGTCGCTGATAAAAACTTCATCTTCGCTTATTTTTATGCCGCGCGCCAGATAGTCGCCTTTGACGACGGCTTTAAGCAGAAAATCATAACCCTGTTCCGGCCCGTAGCCCCGGAAAGTAGCGGCTTTGGCCATTTCATCCGCGGCCTGGTGCATGGCTTTGACGACCGCCGGGGCGAGCGGTTGGGTAACGTCGCCGATTCCCAGGCTGATGATGTCGGCGTTAGGGTGTTTTTCCCTAAATTGCGCAACCCGTTTTTTAATTTCAACAAACAGGTAACTACCCGGGAGTTTCATATAATTGGCATTTATTTTCGCCATGGAATCGACTCCTTAAAATTAT
>JAISPA010000007.1 GCA_031275255.1 Acidaminococcales bacterium
TTATCGTATATACCGTCGGCGCGCGCGAAAAAATTGACTGGTCCAACAACGCTCCCATCAACAAAGAATTTTTCCTGCGCCTTTATGAAAAAATGAAAAAATACGCCGCCAACCAGCCCTTATATGTAACCGACGTCCGTGCGGGTTCGGATCCGAAAAACTCCCTGTCCATCAGGTTCATCAACGAACTGGCCTGGCATCAGTTATTCGTCAAAAGGCTGTTTCTGGCTTCAGACAGTTCCTCCGCGCGCAAAGAAGATTTTACCGTGGTTTGCCTGCCGCGCTTCAAGGCCTATCCGGATACCGACGGCACCAAATCCGATACTTTTATCATCCTTGACTTTGACGATAAATTCATCCTGATTGGCGGCGGCAAATACGCCGGCGAAATGAAAAAGGCCATTTTTTCGGTGATGAACTATCTTTTGCCGCAAAAAAACATCCTTTCCATGCATTGTTCGGCCAATATGGGCAAAAACAAAAAGACCGCTCTTTTTTTCGGCCTTTCCGGCACAGGCAAAACCACCCTTTCCGCCGATCCCGCCCGCCTGCTCATCGGCGACGACGAACACGGCTGGAGCAACGACGGGATATTTAACATCGAGGGCGGCTGTTACGCCAAATGCGTCAATCTCACCAGTGAGAGCGAGCCGGAAATTTACGCCGCCATACGTTACGGAACGGTGCTGGAGAATGTCTGGATAGACAAAACCAACCGCCAGCCCGATTATTTTAACATCGTCTACACGGAAAACACCCGCGCGGCCTACCCGCTTTCCTATATCAACAACGCCCTCACGCAGGGCGCGCCGTTCGCGCATCCGGAAACAATAGTGTTCCTCACCGCCGACGCTTTCGGCGTATTGCCGCCGGTCGCGTTTTTAAGCAAAGAACAGGCCATGTACCACTTCCTGTCCGGCTACACCAGCAAAGTCGCCGGCACCGAACGCGGGATAATCGAGCCGGAAGCCACCTTCTCCTCCTGTTTCGGCGCGCCTTTTCTCCCGCTGCACCCTTTCGACTACGCCAAACTCCTCGGCGAGAAGATAGAAAAGCACAAAACCAAAGTATACCTCGTTAATACGGGCTGGTCGGGCGGCGCTTACGGCACGGGCCAGAGGATAAGCCTGAAATACACGAGGGCTATTATTACCGCCATTCTCAACGGCCACTTGGCCAAAACGGAATGGGAGGCCGATCCGCTCTTTAATTTCCTGATTCCCAAAAGCTGCGAAAAAGTGCCGCGCGGCATCCTCAAACCGGAAAATACCTGGCAGGATAAAAAAGCCTATCAGGAACAGGCGAAAAAACTGGCCGCCCTGTTTGCCAAAAACGCCGCCAAGTTTGTCGGCGCCATAGCGCCGGAAATATTGGCCGCCGGGCCCAAGGCGTAGCCAAACGCCCGCCGGCAGTGGCAAGGGGAATCAGGGCAGGTCCGCCGGAGAGGATGACACTGGCCATCCCATTGGGCGCATCGCCCCGTGGCGCACCCCAATCTTGCCTGTCCATGCTTTGCAGTCAGGCGGGCTTGCCCGTCCTCGAAAAGCGGGTCTGCCTTGCCGGGGGAGGTTGCCTGGGGTCGCCAAAGAGGGGTATTTCAGCAACAGATTTACAACAAGTTGGGGGTGTTTTATCATGGAAAAGCGCGTTTATAAGAACAGCGGCGAAGAAGTCTCCCTTTTAGGCTTCGGCTGTATGAGGCTGCCGCGCCGCAAGGAGGACTCGCCGGAGATTGACGCAAAAACCGCGCGGGCGATGATCGGCTACGCCATAGAACACGGCGTGAATTACTTTGATACCGCCCATCCTTACCATGAGGGCCTGTCGGAACCTTTCGTCGGCGAGGCCCTGTCCGCATACCCAAGGGACAAGTTCAACCTGGCGACCAAAATGCCGACATGGCTGATCAACGACCAGGCTGACGTCCACGCCATTTTCGCCGGGCAGCTCAAAAAATGCCGGGTAAAATATTTTGATTATTACCTTGTGCACAACATCGGCGGCGATACCTTTCCCAAAGTGGGCGAGCATCGCATTTACGAAATCCTGCAGGAGAAAAAGCGCGAAGGGAAAATACGCCGGCTGGGCTTTTCTTTCCACGCCGCGCCGGAACTTTTGCGCAGGGTTACCGACCTATACGAATGGGATTTTGCGCAAATACAGCTTAACTATCTTGACTGGGAATTGCAGGCCGCGAAAAGCCAATACGAAATACTGACGGATAAAGGCATCCCGGTCGTCGTGATGGAACCGGTGCGCGGCGGCGCTTTGGCCAGACTCTGCCCGCAGGCCATAGATATTTTCCGGGCGGCCGAACCCGGGGCCAGCGCCGCTTCCTGGGCGCTGCGCTACGCGGCTTCGCTGCCGAACGTATTGACCGTGTTAAGCGGCATGACCAACATGGAGCAGATAAAGGACAACGTCGCGACTATGGAAAACTTCCGGCCGCTCACCCCCAACGGCTACGCCGTCATAGCGGACGCGCTGGCCGCCTACCGCCTTTCCGGGACCATACCCTGCACGGCCTGCGGCTATTGCATGGATTGCCCGTTCGGCGTAAACATTCCGAAAGTGTTCGCGATTTACAACAATTACCGCATCAACAATTCCGACATGCTGTTCATGCTCGAATACAAAGTGCTTGGCCTGTCCGGCCAGGCCGCGAACTGCCAAAAATGCGAAAGATGCCTGCCGCTGTGCCCGCAAGGCATCAAAATAACCGAATGGCTGGACAAAATAAACCAGGCGGCGCTCAAGGCAGAGTCCTTGCCGCAGCACTGAAAATGCCCGTCTATATCTCCCTGAAAAATTTAAATCTGCTGGAAATAACCGACGGCGGCGGCAAACTCTGTTACGGCGCCGATCAAACCTGGTATGAGGAATATTTCCAGAAAAGGGCTGGCTGCGGCCCTACCAGCGCGGCACATCTCATCTGGTACCTTGCCGGCGCGCGCGGCGGCTGCGCAGCTCTGTGCGAAAGGGCGCACGGCCGCGACCCTGCCAAAGCTGAATTTCTGCCGCTCATGCAAAAATTATGGGCCTACGTTACGCCCGGCCCCATGGGCGTAAACAATACCGGCATTTTCGCCCGGGGGGCGGAGCGTTACGGCGCCGACCATGGCGTGCCACTTACGGCGTGCGTACTGCCGGTACCCGTCCTGCCGAGCATCCGCCCCTCCCCTGAACAGGTGGCGCGCTTTTTGACGCAGGCCCTGGACGATGATTTGCCGGCAGCCTTTCTCAACCTCTCGAACGGCGGCCTCGCCAATCTCGACAGCTGGCATTGGGTAACCCTTGTCGCCTTTTCCCCGGATGATTTTTGCGCGCTCATGTACGACAACGGCGAACGCAAGGAAATCAATTTAAGAGAGTGGCTCGA
>JAISPA010000081.1 GCA_031275255.1 Acidaminococcales bacterium
AAACCACTCTGCTCAAGTATTCCCAACATGTTCTCGGAATCGACAAGATTTTTGGGACAGCCAAGGCTTACCATCCCTACTTTAACGCACATTAAACAAAATACCCCATTTATCCGCCGCGCCGGCGTTTTCTTTTGGCCGGGGACGGTTTTTGATTTTTTACCTGCGGCGGCAAAGCGTTAAAGGAAACTTCCCGCAACGGGAGCTTTTCTTTACACTGAATGCTCGCCGCGTCCGCGCCGGACTTAGCCGCCCTTTGTTTTGCGCCGCCAGGGGTTCGGGTCTTAGGGCGGGCCGCTCCGGTAATCAGGCAGCCTTTACCCGATCCGGCCAGGTCAAGCCGCCCTGTTTCTTCCAAAGCCCTAAAAACCAAACGGTAATTTTTCGGATTTTTGTATTGTAAAAGCGCCCTCTGCATCGCTTTGTTCCCGGCGCTTTTGGCGACATGAAGTTTCTGTCCGGTAAACGGGTCTATTTCCGAGTAATACATAGCGGTCGCGCAACTGCCGGGAGTAGGAATAAATTCTTGCACCTGTTTGGGAAACTGCCCCGTATCCCTGATGAATTCGGCCAATTCCACCGCGTGTTCCAAAGTGGCGCCAGGATGCCCGGACATATAATAAGGGACGAGATATTGACGCTTGCCGATTTCTTTGTTCATCTTCCCGTATTTTTCGACAAACTGAAGGTATTGTTCTCTTCCCGGTTTGCGCATGGCCGCCAAAACTTTTTTATTAATATGTTCAGGCGCTATTTTCAATTGCCCGCTGATATGATGCCGACAAAGCTCACGCAAAAAATCATCATTTTTATCAGCCAAAAGATAATCATACCGGATGCCGGAACGAATGAATACCTTTTTAACGCCTTCAATTTTACGCAGTTTTTGCAATAGCGCAAGATAATCACTATGGTCGGCTTCAAGATTCGCGCAGGGTTTGGGAAAAAGGCACTGCCTGTTGACGCAGCAGCCTTGTTTCAGTTGTTTTTTACAGGCGGCGTGCCGGAAATTGGCGGTCGGCCCCCCCAGGTCGCTGATATAGCCTTTGAACCACGGCAATTTGGCGATCGCCTTTGCTTCCCGCAAGATGGAATCATGGCTTCTGGCCTGAATTATCCGTCCCTGATGGGCGTGGATCGCACAAAACGCGCAAGCGCCGAAACAGCCGCGATGACTTACTATGCCGCATGATACTTCCTGGCTAGCCGGAACTCCGCCGTAAATTTCATAAGAAGGATGATAAGTCCTTTGATAAGGCAGGTCATACACCGCGTCAAGCTCCGCATCGCTGAGCGGATAAGCCGGTTTTCTCTGCACAACGTAAACATCGCCGCTTTTTTGCGTCAGCGTCTTCCCTCTTATGGGATCCTGCTGCTCATCCTGCAGCCTGAAAGCTCTAGCGAAAGCGGCCTTGTCATTGACAATCGCCTCATGGGAAGGCAATTCCACACGGTCGCCGTCAAGCGCTTCCACATTGCTTTCCACAAAAGCCGTACCATCAATATGCCTGATCCGATCAGGCGTCATGCCGCCTGCCAGGCAATCGGCAATAGCGACAATCTGTCTTTCGCCCATGCCGTAAACCAGAATATCCGCCTTGCAGTTAATCAGAACAGAATGCCTGATACTGTCCGACCAGTGATCGTAATGGGTAAACCGCCGGAGGCTGGCTTCTATGCCGCCGACAATCAAGGGAATGTTTTTCCAAACCTGCCTTATCCTGTTACAATAGACGATTGTCGCCCGATCCGGGCGGCGGTTGGGCTGTCCGCCGGGCGAATAATCGTCCGCGCCGCGTTCCTTCCGGGCCGCCGTGTATTTATTCAGCATGGAATCAAGATTGCCCGCCGATACCAATACTCCCAGGCGCGGCCTGCCTAAACTTTTAAAGTCTTGCACAGAGCGCCAGTCGGGCTGGCAAATCAGTCCGACTTTATAGCCTTCCCTTTCCAATACCCGGCCGATTACCGCAGTGGAAAAAGACGGATGGTCGACATAAGCGTCCCCGCTTATAAAAAGGAAATCCAGCTGCCGCCAGCCTCTTTTTTCCATATCTTCCTTGCTCATAACCAAAAAATCGCCACACATCTTATCCAATAGCGCCTCTTACCTTGCTATGCTGACGGTCAATTCCGCCACCGGCCCGACTGCGTCGGGTAAAACTGCCGGCATGCCGTTTACGGACATTTTGGCCGCGCCGACATTGCCAAACTTCACATAAAGTTCTTCCCTGGCCTGCCAGTTCATTTTCTGCCCTCCGGTTAAAATCCCTGCATAAACTTCGCGGCGGTCGGCGACAACCATCGTCCAGCAGTTACCGCTTATCTCCACAACTGCGGTAATCTCTTCGACTATATTGTCGCCGGGAATTATTATTATCCTGCCGTTATTCTCATAAGAAAGGCGCACCGGCGCCCGGCGCGGCGGTTCAATCTGCGGCGGCGCGACGGGAGACGCAGGCGTTGAAACGGGCGGCGCCTCATTTACCAAAGGCACGCTGCCGCCGGAAAAAGTCGAAAGAACATAAACAACCATGCCGGCGACCGAGAAAAAAAGCACTAACAGCGTAAAAAAAGGCCAAATTCTCTTTTTCTTTACGGCAACCGGTTTTCTGCTTTGTATCTGCTCCCTGGGCGGAAGAAACAGCTTTTCCAACTCCATGTTTTCCTCATCTTTATTTGCCGGCGGCGTTTTATGCGCCGCGCGCGTCTCCTTTACCGCCGGTCTGGCCGGCGGCGCTCCCGGAGCCACGACGGTATCTTCCTGTTTCTGCGAAGCGTTTACTTCCAGTTCCAACTTATACATGCCGACAAATTCCGTTTCATTCAAGCCTAAAGTTATGGCATAATTGCGCACAAATCCTTTTGCATAAACATTACCGGGCAAAGCCGAATAATCGCTGCTTTCAATAGCCTGAAGATAGCGAAGCCTGATACTCGTCGCCGCTTCAATGTCGCGCAGGGTGATTCCCTGGCGTTCACGCTCGTCGCGAAGTAATTCTCCAACTTTAGGCAAGTCCAAACCCCCTCTTACCGCAATTTCTGCAATTTATTTGTCTGTGCCGCCGTCGCAAAAACCCAGGGTTCTTAACGCTTCATCATGCGTCATCAGCAACTCGCGCGGTTTGCTGTTGCCGGTGGCCGGTCCGGCTATGCCCAGTTCCTCCATAATGTCCACCAACCGCCCGGCCCTGGCGTAGCCGATACGCAGCCGCCGCTGCAATAAAGAGGCGGATGCCTGCCCTGTCTGCATAACCAAATCTACAGCCTCTTTCAGCAATTCATCCTGCGCGCCCGGATTATCCTGATATTTAAGATAAGTGTCGGCGGTCTTATCGCTAAGCAGGGAACATTCCGTCACATCGTCGCTATATTCCACAGGTATGGATTGTTCTTTTATACAGTTGACAATATTCTCTATCTCCCGGTCGGAAATAAACGCCCCCTGCAAGCGCAAAGGCTTGCTGACGCCGGACGGGTAATACAGCATGTCGCCCCGGCCTAAAAGTTTCTCCGCGCCGCCGGCGTCCAATATTGTCCGCGAATCAATTTGCGAGGAAACGGCAAAAGCAATGCGCGACGGAATATTAGCCTTGATTATGCCTGTTATGACGTCAACCGACGGCCTCTGCGTAGCTAAAATAAGATGCAGCCCGGCCGCCCTGGCTTTCTGGGCCAGGCGGCAAATCGCGTCTTCCACGTCGCTCGGCGCCGCCATCATAAGATCGGCCAGCTCATCAATTATAATAACAATATAAGGGAGTTTTTCCTCGCTAATATTATTATACCCGGAAATTTGGCGTGCGCCGGTTTCGGCAAACAAACCGTAACGCCTCTCCATTTCCTCGACTGCCCAGCAAAGAGCGGAAGCCGCTTTTTTCGCGTTGGTAACAACCGGGGTCAAAAGATGCGGTATGCCGTTATAAGTGTTCAATTCAACCACTTTGGGATCAATCATGATAAATTTTACTTCCGAGGGCGATGCTTTGAACAAAATACTGTTTATTATGGTATTAATGCAAACGCTTTTTCCCGACCCGGTCGACCCCGCCACCAAAAGATGCGGCATCTTTCCTATATCCGCCACTATCGTCCTGCCGGCGATATCCTTGCCTAAAGCCATCGTCAGCTTAGAAGCGGCGTCTTTGAACTCCCCGGATGCGACAGCATCATAAAACAGCACCGGATCAGCGTTTTCTCTGGGCACTTCTATGCCCATTACGGATTTACCCGGCACGGAAGTTTCAATTCTTATTCCGGAAACCGCGAGCCGCAAGGTCGAATCATCCGTCAGACTTGTAATCCTGCTCACTTTCACTCCGGGTGCGGGTTCCACCTCAAACCGGGTTACGGATGGTCCTGTAACAATATTGACAATTTTTGCCGCCACTTTAAAATCCGCCAGCGTCTGTTCCAAAACAGCCGCCTGTCGGACTGATTCTTCAGCGATATTTTTCCGGTTGCTTCCCTCCGGGCGCTGCAAAAGCCCCAGATGCGGAAATTTATAAAAACCGTCTCCGTAATCCGCCGCGGAAAAAATTTCTCCGGCCGGTCTAACCGGCGAAAACTTCTCCCCGTCGCTTGCCGTTTTTATTATCGGCGCGTCTGCCGGATCGCTCAATTCCAGCTTAAAGATTACATCCTCGTTTTGCACTGCGGCCGGGCGTTCTGTAATCGGCACGCTATGCTCAATTTCCGTTTCGTCGCGCCCGGTCAGCGTATCTTGCCAAGTCTCCGGTTCAGGGCGCGGCTCCCAGTCTTCCGGGCGTTCCGGCTCATCCGGTTCCTTCGGCTCATTAGGATCATCCGGCTCATACAGTTCGACCGTTTCATCCAGTACCTCCCGCGAACTTTTGTCTTCGGCGCGGGAGAAAGCGTCTTGGCGCAGAAAATCTTCGTAATTGAAAAAAGAATCTTTTCTTGCCCGCTTGCCGTAATTCACTACGCCGGCGGCGGCCGCGCCGACAGTTTTTCCGGTATTCACAGCGACTTTTTTCAGGGATAATTTGAAAGCTATTATGGCCAGACAAACAGCCGCGGCCACAAGCAAAATCCACGTCCCTGCCAACCCCAGTATCTTCCTGCACAAAAACAAAACCAAACCGCTGACGATGCCGCCGCCGGACGGCAGATATTCCGGCAGAAGCTCGCTGTCCGCAGGCGCCGCCCAGTGATGGAAAGCTATCAGCAAATCAAGGAAAAACCCGCTTACAGCCAAAAACTTCGGCGTACATATCTTATCCTTGGGCTGTAATATATACTTCATGCCACTGCCAAGGAGCAATACCGGCAACAAAAAAGCGCCTTTCCCCAAAGCGTAAGTGAGTATATTCGCTATTACGCCGCCTAAAAAGCCTAAGCCGACGCCGGCTATGCTGAAAGAACACAGCAAGGCCGCGCCAATACACAATACGCCGCATATTTCGTTTTTCAGTACGCCTTCGGCCTTTGCTTGCCGATTGGACAAACGGATCACCCCTGAACTAATTAACGTTCTATCCGCAGGGTCAAAAATCCTTTTAGCTGCGTCAAATTCAGAATAAAAAGCATGGCAACATGGAGTTTTTTTCAAATCTCCATGATAATCGGCAGAATCATCGGCCGGCGGCGTGTTTTTTCATACAAAAACCGGCCCAGGGTATCGCGCACCGCCGACTTTATCGCCGACCACTCGGAAACACAATTTTCCTTGCAGCGGTCAAGCGCCACCTGGACTTTTTCTTTCGCCTCATCCATCAGTTCTTCCGCTTCGCGGATATAAACAAAACCGCGGGAAACGATATCCGGTCCCGCCACCACAATCCAATCCTGCTTGTCGATAGTAACCACGACAATCAAAATCCCGTCCTGCGACAATTGCCGGCGATCGCGCAGCACGATATTGCCGACGTCCCCTACGCCTAGTCCGTCCACCAAAACTTTGCCGGCCGTGACCTTACCCGTAATTGCACCCTTATTGCCGTCTATTTCGATTATCGAGCCGTTTTCCGCCACGAAAATATTTTCCTTAGGCATTCCAAGTTCCATGGCA
>JAISPA010000124.1 GCA_031275255.1 Acidaminococcales bacterium
AGCTTTTGGAACTTCCCTACCGCACGGTAAAATTATGCACGGGCGACCTGGGGTTTGCTTCCGCCCTGACTTATGATATAGAAGTCTGGCTGCCCAGCTCCGGCTGTTACCGCGAAATATCCTCCTGCTCAAACTTTACCGATTTTCAGGCGCGCCGGGCGGACATACGCTTTCGCCGCGCCGGCGGCAAGCCGGAATTTGTCCATACCCTGAACGGTTCAGGGCTGGCGGTCGGGCGTACCGTCTCGGCTATTTTGGAAAATTGCCAGCAGGAAGACGGCTCTGTGCGCATACCCAAAATATTGCAAAAATACATGGGAACGGACATTATAAAATAAGCAAAAAGGCAAGGCGCCAAAGAGCAGTCAGGCGCGAATAGGCGCCGAACCGTGCACGCCGTTAATACACCGCGCAAACGGTTTGGCTCAAGCTACGGAAACGGCAAGCAAACGCTGTCGCATCAATAATAAAGAACAGATCGGCGCCGCACATTTTCTTTAGACCAACATACCCTTTTATGGGGAATAATCGGAATTTCAATTTAACAGGAAAATATTTTGTTTATGTTAAAGATATTACTTGAACTTAACAGATAATAATGCTATAATCCAATTAAATTAACACACCCCTCATTTTGCCCTTGCAAAAGGGCTTTTTTTATCACCGAGCCGGCCTCTCCGCATAGCGCTCGGCGCTTCATGGGCGGCGTCTGTTCATTTTGCCTTTTGATATAACAAATGATGAAAGCCGGCCGCAAAAATCGCCCCGCCCACAATATTGCCCAGCGTTACCGGCAAAAGGTTCGCGACCGCGAAAGTTTCCCAGGACGCCGCGAGCGCGGGCGCGCCGCCGGACGCGGTATAAAATGGGTCTCCCCCGGCAAAAATCCCCAGGGGGACAAAAAACATATTGGCGATGCTGTGTTCCGCACCCATGACGACAAAGGCCGTAACCGGCGGCCAAAGGCCGAGCACTTTGCCGGGCAGGGTATCGCTCGCACCGGCCAGGCTGACCGCCAGGCAGACAAGCCAGTTGGCCAGTACGCCGCGCAAAAAGGCGTCGGCAAAGCCGAGGCTTGTCTTGGCGTTGGCAATGCCTACGATTTTTTCCGCCCAGGGCATCCCCGCCGCGGTTGTCTCAAAGATCAAACCGCTGGCGTAAACCATAGCCCAGGCGAAAAACGCCGCCCCGCCGAAATTGCCAATCCAGGAAAAAATCCAGTTTTTCAAAACAGCGCCGAATTTGATTTTTCCACGAAAAAAAGCGCCGGCAAGGGTCAGGCAATTACCTGTGAAAAGTTCGGCGCCGGTAAGCACGATCAGCATAAGGCCGATCGGAAAGAGGCCGCCGAAAAGCAAATTGCCGAACGTCCCCCAGACCGCCGCCGGCAAGCCGCCAGTCGCGCGCAGGGCGAAAAATCCGCCCATGCCTATATACGCCCCGCCCAAAAAGGACAACGCAAGCGTTCGCAGCGCCGTCTGACCGGCCCTTTTTTCGCCGGCGGCGGCGGCCGACAGGTATGCTTCCTCCGGGTTCTTTAAAGACATGAATACTCCTTAAAATTATGCCTGAAAAAATAACGGCGCGTATTCCGCAGTAAAAACAGCGCGCTGCGTATTCAGGGCGGGGATTGGCGCGCGGCGCTTGCGGATCAAGCGCCGCCAAAGGTTAAATGCCTGATCAATTCCGCATGGCCGGTAAAGGAAGCGAGCGCGGGGGAGCCGGCCGCGAAAAATTCGCAGCCTTCCGGCTGAAAACCCGGCGCGCAGGTACAGCCGAACAGGCACCAATCGTTAAAGCCCGCGACCGCCGCGCCGAAGATGACGCCCCGCGGTATGGCAACGAGAGGATTTTCACCCCGGGCGACATTTACGCCCAAGACCTGGGACCGTACGCCGTCTTGGCCGAAAGTATAGATGTGCAGTGGCTGCCCGGCATAAAAATGCCACAATTCGTCGCAATCCAGCCGGTGCAGGCGTGACGGCGCAACGCGCGCCGCCAGGACGTAAGCCGAGGTAACGGCCCGCCGCGCGCCGGATAACGCCGCGCTTTCATATACGCGCTTTAAATAGACGCCTTCGTACACCCGCCGCAGTCCTAAGCTGTCCACAATATTTGCCGCCGGCGGCGGCAGGTTCTTATCCATCTTCAAATGTCCCCGAATATTTTTCCCGGATTGAGGATGTTATTGGGATCAAGCGCTTTTTTGATTTTTTTCATCAGCGCAAGTTCCACCGGGTCGGTGTACATTTTCATAGTGAATATCTTTTTACAGCCTATGCCGTGCTCGCCCGACAGCCGGCCGCCCATTTTGTAGGCCAAACCGTAAATATCCTCGTGAAAAGCGTCTAATTTGTCGTGCCATTCCTGATCGCTAAGGCCGGCTTTTAAAAGTGTGAAATGTATGTTGCCGTCGCCGGCGTGCGCTACTATCCGGCACAAAAACCCGTACCTTTTTTCGAAATAGGCGGCGCGTCCCAGCATGTCGGCTACCCTGTCCACCGGAACGACGACGTCTTCATAATATACGACGGAACTCTCCGCCCGCGCCGCGTCCGCCATAGAGCGGCGCGCTTTCCAGACGCGTCCCTCGTCGGCTTCCAGCACTTCGGCCGCGCCGTTTCCGGCGCACAGCTGATCAAGCAAAGTTACGCGGCGTTCCAGCTCTTCTTCGCCGAAAGCATCCAGGGTTATGATCACATAGTGGCCGTCGTCGTAATGCGGCAGCCGAACCTTGATATAGTCCGCACACGAGCGCACCGCCAGGTTGTCCATAAATTCAATGCTGGTTGGCTCAATCCCGCCGGCCGTTATGATTTTCTGGACAAGCCGGGTCGCGCTGTCATAGTCCGTAACAATCGCGAGCAAATCCATCTTGTGCGGCGGCAAAGGTTTTAGTTTGAGGGTAGCGCCTGTAACGATTCCCAGCGTGCCTTCCGACCCCATGATCAGTTGTTCCAGGGCATAGCCGGCGGTCTTTTTGTTTAGCCGCGCGCCCAGCGTGGTCATCCCGCCGTCCGGGACGACCACTTCCAGGCTGTAAACCTGATCGCGGGTTGTGCCGTATTTAACGGCGCGGTTGCCGCCGGCGTTGGTGGCTATATTGCC
>JAISPA010000146.1 GCA_031275255.1 Acidaminococcales bacterium
AACAGGCAACATAATTATAGAAAATGTTACCTGGCAAAAGTCTGGCATCTGCTTGCAAAGCCGCCCGTCTCTTTTGGGGAAAAGTCTGCCATATCGGAGCGTGAAACAAAAAATAGCGAAAATACCCATGTTTACTGGAAGAACAAAAAAATTACAGGTAACATTTTTCTATAATTATGTTGCCTGCCTATGCCGACGGAAAATTTCCGCCGCAATGGCTACATCGGGGATGGTTTCACCATCCTTATCACGATGCTTTTTCTGGATGTTTTAGAGTTTGTTGGCTATATGCCCCAGCCAATAACCGCTTGTGGAGGCTCCGGCGAAAAATTCCCCTGAAGACAGTTTCGGGTTATTGCGACACAACGTCAGGAGGCGAATGATGATGAATACAAACCAGTTGAAATGTTTCATGGCTATCGTCAGAACCAAAAGTTTTTCCGTCGCCGCCTATGACCTGTTTCTTTCGCAGTCGGCTGTTTCCAAGCAGATAAAATCTTTGGAAGACGAGCTGGAAGTTATTCTTTTCAAAAGGGAGCCGCAAAAAATATCGCTCACGGAGGCGGGCGCGGTTTTCCGGCAGTATGCCGAATCCGCGCTCAAACTATATAACGAAATACTCCTGACGCTTGAGCCTCATCAAGTATCCGGGCAGTCGACGATCGCCATGGGATCAATCCCGGTAGTTTCTTCCTACGGCGTATCCAGCCAGATTGCCGTGTTTACCAGCAGACAAACCCGCAACATATCCTTCGACATGCATGAAAACTCCCAAAACGCGGTGCTGAAAGAACTGCAGGAATCCATAATCGATATTGCGCTGGTCAGGTTGGAGTCCATCGCCAACAGGGAGGACTACGACATCATTCCCTACGTGTTTGACCATATAGCGCTTGTCTGCCATAAAAACAATCCGCTGGCTACGAAATCGGCAGTTTATCTCAAAGAAGTCGTAGGCCAGCATCTGCTCCTCCTGGACAGGCAATCAGCCATCTATCATATCGTCATGTCCGAATTTGAGCGCCAGCAGCTTGCCGTCAAAATTCAGTTCCAAACAACCCGGCATAAAATACTCATGTCAACGCTGGCCTCATCCGTTTCCTCTGTTTCCCTGGCGCCGCCGCGGCTGGTTGATTTCAGCATTTTCCCCAATCTGGTGGTCGTTCCGCTGGTCGAGACCCTGACAAGCTGTGTGGCCCTGATAAAGCACAAAAGCAAAAAGCTCAACAGGGTCACCCAGGCGTTTTGGGAATATTGGCGGACAGAGTGCGCGCTGCCCAATGCCGAAAACAAGTGATACTGTTCCGCGCGCGTGTTTGCCGGCAAACTTTGGCTTTAGCCTGGCGCCTGCCAAAAAAGGAGTGTTAAAAAGGCAAGGGAAAGCATCCGTTTTTCGTTTCCCCTGCCGCGTTTTAACATAGCAACAGTATAAATCAACTTTCATAGTGGCCTTTGCAGGAAATAATTTTTGGATTTTGTTTTTCATCGCTCGTGTAAACAAGAAGATTTTTTCATCAATGCGTCTGCTATACGCTTTTCGCCCTTTAAGCATTTCAGGCTTGCCGAGGCCGTTCATAAGCCCGTTGCGGCGAATGTCTTTAATGAGCATGTTTATTCGTTGCAAAACGGCCTTATCTTCTGTCTGCCCAAGCATATATTGTTTTAGCGCGGCAGGAGAAAAAATAATATCATTCATGTTCCATGGCTTCAAGCTCGGTTATAGTTTTGACGTTTTCTTTGCCATCTTCAAGTTCTTGTATGGACTTTTCAATCATAATCAGATATTCAGCGTTCTTTTGCGCCTTTTCCAGTTTGTTATACGCCGTTTCCGACAGTACAACGACATTCTGGTTATGCGGACGGGAAACAATAATTGTTTCGCCGTTGACGGCCATGTCGCAAATCTCTTTAAATTTGTCGCGCAGCGCGGTCGCGTTGATTGCTTTCACAGCGCACCCCCATACATGTTTTGTGCATAATTTTGTATGTATTATTGTACGCCATATTTCGCTTAGGCACAGGGAGCAAACTGACTTAAAAAATTGTTCATAAATTTCGGCAATTATCAATTGCGCGGTAAACCCTCTTTGCGTTTTGCGCCGCACCGGGCGGCAAACAGGCCAACAAATCTTGTCCATGGCCGGGGGACGGTATAAGTCCCGTGCCTGTCCGACGCCGGAACGGGAAATTTATGCAGAAAACGTTCGGTTGTTGCCGGTTTGTCTGCAACAGGCGGAAATCGCCGCAAATTTTGTCCAGTTTGCGGACGCGGCAAGCCGCAGAGTGCGCGACGGGCGAAAACCCCTGCCTTGACAGGTGGGGGGCAAAAATGCTATAATTCATAATACAGTAGACAACGTGTAGTGACGATCACGTAAATCCAGTTGATCGCGCTTCACGTTGATTTTGTTTTTTATCGCCGTACGAATCTTCTCCGGCAAGCACGGCTTGCCCGTGTGGGGACGGTCATTCGGCGGGAAGCGGGAGCTTACAAGACCGCCGAAGGAAGTACCGTTCGATTCAGGAGGCGATAGATCATGTTTACCGCGAAAATTAACGATCCGGAGCATGTCCGCGAACTAAGTTTTACCGGCGCGATGGTAATGGCGATGGTGTACGGCATGACGCTTTACAATATGGCGTGGGAAAATGGGGCGGATTCTATGTCCTTCACGGGCGCTTTTTTAAAGATGTGGCCGGAGGCCGCCATCGCTTTTCCGGCTGTAACATTCGTTGCGCGGCCGGCGGCGGAAAAATTGAAAATTTTCCTGCGCGGGTTCGGCCTCGTCAAGCCCCTGCCCGTCATTTTCGCCACAACTCTTTGCACCGCGTGTTTGATGGCGCCGCTGATGACTTTGTTTGTAATCATTCTGCGCAACGGCCCGGGCGCCGTACCTTTTCTTTGGCCGGCAAAGCTGGCCGTCAATTTCCCTTTCGCCCTTTGTTTGCAGTTGTTTTGCCTCGGCCCTTTGCTGCGGGGGATTTTCCGCGCTTTTACCCGCAAGTGGCCGCCTAAGGGGCATGCGAGCTGACGGTGGGCGAGCTGCGGGAGGATTAGTGCGGCAAATTCCCCCCCCTTGCTTTTTATTTTGTTTTAGGTTAGGATAGTATATCCGTACTTTGCAGGCAGACGGCGGCGCGGCCTTTGCCGCCCCGCGCGGAACAATTTACGTTCCAAAACGGATTTGCGGTTTTTAATGGCCTAACTCTTTCCGGCGAAGTCCGGGACGGACAAGTGCCAGGCTTTGCCACGGAAGACAAAAAGCCGGCCGGGGAAAGACCGTTCTTACGAGGGCAGGCATTCAGCGTGAGCTTATAGGGCCGCTGAATGAAGTATCATCCCATTCAGGAGGCAAAAAACCATGTTTGCCGCGAAAATTAGTGATTCAGGGCGTGTCCGCGCGCTAAGTTTCACCGGCGCGGCGGCAATGGCGCTGATGTACGGCCGGGCGCTTTGCCGCCTGGCGGGGAAAAACGGGGCAGGCTGCTTGCCCATTGCGGGCGCTTTTTTAAATATATGGCTGGAGGCAGCCGCGACTTTTCCGGTCGC
This sequence comes from Acidaminococcales bacterium, assembly GCA_031275255.1. Classification (GTDB taxonomy): domain Bacteria; phylum Bacillota; class Negativicutes; order Acidaminococcales; family JAISLQ01; genus JAISLQ01. The sequence goes on from JAISPA010000146.1 coordinate 3,551, forward strand.
AAAATTTAGCCCGCAGCCGGCGGCGGTGGAAAAATTGGAAAAGTTTTTGCGCTGCTTCGGCATCGCCAAGCCTCTGCCCGCCCTTTTCGACATAACTCTTTGCGCCGCGTGTTTGCGGCTGCCGCTCTTGGCTTTGTTTATAACCGTTTGGCGCAGCGGCCCGGAAACGGTGTCTCTTCCCTGGCCGGCAAAGCTGGCCGCCGGTTTCCCGTTCGCCTTGTGCTTGCCGCTTTTTTGCGCCGGCCTTGTGCGGCGGGCGGGTTTTGGCTTTTTTGCCCGCAGGTGGCCGCCTAAGGAGTGCGCTGGCTGACCGTGGGCTGGCCGCAGGGGGCTTCGGCTATTTTTCGCGGCGGCAATTTTTTGCCTCTTGCCTTTGGCTTTGTTTAAATGCTGTTCCCCGTTTAAAACACGGATAGATTTGCGGGCTGGGTTTGCCGCCCGGCGCGGAACAAATTCATGTTTCAAAACAGATTTGCGGTTTTCGAGGAGGATTGGACAATGAGTTTTCTTGGGAAAAAATTCTGGTGCGTTCCGGCGCTGCTGGCCGCGCTGTTTGTTTCGGCCGGCTGCGGCAAAAGCGCGCCGCCCGCGCCGCCGCCGGTACCGGTAAAAACAATGGCGGCGATAAAGAAGGATGTCAGCATTGTCAACGAATATGCCGGCCAAATACAGGGGCGCAACGAAGTGCGCGTCCAGGCCAGGGTCTCCGGGCATGTGACGGAAAAGATGATTGCCGGCGGGCAATTGGTCAAAAAAGGCCAGCCGCTCTTTAAAATCGACAGCCGCCCCTACGTCAGCGCCCTTTTGTCGGCCCAGGCCCAGCTTGCCCAGGCGCAAACGGCTTTAAGCAATACAAAAATCGATACGCAAAGATACCGCGAGCTTTACAAGGCGGACGCCATCGCCGAACAGGCGCTGACGGCGCAGGAGGCGAACGAGCGCCAGCAGCAGGCGCTTGTGGACGCGCAGGCCGCCCTTTTGCAGAAAGCGCGCGACGATCTGAATGATACGCTTGTCACGTCGCCCATTGACGGGCGGCTGCGCGTGGACGACGTAAGCGTCGGCGCTTACGTGCAGCCGGGCGGGACGGCGCTGATTACGGTTGACGTCATAGATCCGGTGTTTGTCGTGTTCAATATGAGCGAAATCGAGTATCTCAACCTTAACAAGACCTACGGCGGCGACCTGGCCGGCGGCTGGGGAGGGCGCGTCGATATAGCGCTGTCAAACGGCGAAATCTATCCCCTGCCCGGGCAGGTCGCGCAGATAGACCGCGCGTTGGACAACAACAGCGGCACGATCATCATAAAGGCCTCTTTCGCCAATCCCGGCGGCGTACTTATCCCCGGCATGTTCGCCCGCGCCAAAATAGCGGGCGCGCCGGTCAGGGACGCCGTCCTGGTTCCGCAGCGCGCGATACGGCAAGTGCTTGACAAATCCTACGTTATGACTTTGACCGCGGAAAACAAAGTAGAAGCTAAACAAATAACCCCCGGCCAAAAAACCGGCGGTTTCCAAATAGTGGAAGCCGGCCTGTCCGCCGATGAAATCGTTATCGTGGAAGGGCTGGCCAAGGTGCGGGAAGGGCAGGTTGTAACGCCCGCGCTGGTGAAACCGGAAGAATTGAATCTTA
>JAISPA010000183.1 GCA_031275255.1 Acidaminococcales bacterium
CACAAGGTTTATTTTTCTTACGGCAAAGCTCTTCAGCAGTTCGCAAAGCACGCCGGCTTTGCTTCCATCCAATTCACATACGATGGAAGTCTTGACGGCGTTTTTTTCCGGCGCGGCAAACCGCGCGGGGCGAAGTACTACAAAACGCGTGTAATTTACGGCGTTATCCTGTATGTCCTCTTGTCTTATGCTAAGATTGTATATTTTCGCCGCCTCCGCGGAACTTATCGCGGCAACGCGGTTGTCTCCAGCGGCAAGAGCCGCCGCCTCCGAAGTGCTGCTTGTTTCCTTTAAAGAAACGCCGGGATAAAATTTCCTCAAAGTTTCCCGGCACTGAGCCAACGCCTGCGGGTGGGACATGATAACGCCGATTGGCGATCCGCCGCCTTGCGTCGCTAGATGATGGCGGATGCGCCAGACCAACTCCCGCACAATACAAAGGTCGCTTTCGCCTGACAGTCTGTCTAAGGTAATATTGATTGAGCCTTCCAGGGAATTTTCTATCGGCACAACGCCAAAGTCCGCTTCTTTCGCGCAAACGGCGTCAACGGCGCCGACAATGGCATGATAAAGCCGAATGCTTTCTCTTGGGAACAAGTGCCTGGCGGCGGCTTCGCTGTGGCTGCCCTGCGGCCCCAGACAGGCGATATTTTGTTGCTGCGACATGATTTACCCCGCATACTTGTGTTTTTTACCTTCTGAAATATATTTGTATTATGTGGTGCGCTATTATGCGATGTTATGTTATATTATATTATGTGATGTGATAATTTATTGTATTCTATTTTATTTTATTTATCTTGACATGACAAGACAATCTGGCAAAGATTGTATTACTTATTGTTTCAAGTTCAACACTAGGTATGAGGAGTGTATACTTTGGCTGATAAAAGACTTTGGGTAGACGAACTACAGCCGGGAATGAGACTGGCCGCGCCCATTATGCTGCGCGGCGTAGTTTTAGTGAATGAAAAATCTATTGTAACCAAAAAAATGATTGAACAATTGAAAATGCATGCCGAGATTTTGACTGTCCTGGTGGAAGCGGAAATTTTAAAAAGGCCGCTTTCGCCATGGGAACGGGCGGTACGGCAAACCTATGAAGAAACTGTCGACAAGATTAAAAATGTCTTTACTGCGACAAGGGAAACCAAGCAAGTCCCGATGAACGATATTGTCGAGCTTACCAGCTACACGGTCAGTAATCTACTGACGCAGGACTTTGTTTTGCATTCTTTGAAAAACCTCAACAGCCATGATGAATACACCTATCATCATTCGGTCAACGTCGGCGTGCTTTGCGGAGTTTTGGGCAAATGGCTCAAATATGACGATGACATGCTTTTCTCCTTGGTGCTGTCAGGTGTATTGCACGATATCGGCAAATCACAGATACCGCTGGAAGTGCTGAACAAACCGGGAAAACTGACTGCCGATGAGATGGCGATCATGAGAATGCATACCGTGTACGGCTATGATATGATCAAAGATATATACAGCATTCCGAACATGGTGAAAGCGGCGGCTCTTCAGCATCATGAAAAAATTGACGGTACCGGCTATCCTTTCGGCTCAAGGGAAAGCGAGATAGGTGATTTCGCCAAAATAGTGGCGGTCGCCGATACCTATGACGCTGTAACCAGTAACAGGGTATATCAGAAAGCCCGTTCACCTTTCAGCGTTATTGAGATATTCGAGGAAGAAATGTTCATAAGGCTTGACTCTAAAATCTGCCTGCCCATGCTCGCCAAAATAAAAAATACCTTGATCGGGCGGCAGGTCATAACCGATGACGGCCGGCGCGCTAAAATCATATTTATCGGGCAGCAGGCCAATGACGATATGATCCTTCAGACCGAAGACGGGGAATTTATCAGCTTAGGCATGAAGGATTACAAATATTTCAAAGACTATTTGGCCTGATGCTGTTTTCGCGCTTCCCCCTTATGCCGCGGCTGTCAGGCAATCCATACTGTTCCCTGGCTAAAAATATTCACAGAACACATTATATGGTATTGCTAAAACAAAAAATATACTATATAATGTGTATTGCAGAAATCATTCTGCTGATTTATTTGTGGATTACCATTCAGGGAGGAATAAGGGAATGCAATTTGTGTTTAATGACATTATGGTAAAATGTCCTGACGAAATGCCTGTACAAGAGGCAAAGGGTTACGTAAGGGAGCAGCTTGATTTAAAGCCCGGCCAACGCCTGGTTGAGTTGGAGATAGGGATAGACGGTGATGAAGTCAGGCTTGAGCCGCACTATGCTTCGGTCGTGCGTGTGCGCAGAATAACCGGTTATCTCAGCACCATACCAAGGTTCAACGATGCCAAAAAAGAAGAAGAGCGCAGCAGGCTTAAACATATACAATAGGATACGCAAAAAGCGCCCGGTGCAGACGATATTGCCTGTACCGGGCGCAGACGTTTTTTAAGCCGGCAATGTCGAAGGAACACGTCAGTTTCCGCACGGCTCCGCAGTTTTGCCAAATATTCCTATGTTTCCCGGTTAAAACATGGATAAGGTTTGCGAACCAATTTGCCGCCCGGCGCGGCGCAAAAAACAGGCGAACCCGTGGATTCGGCGAGGATTTAGAGCAAAACAGTATGGCAAACCAGCCGCAAAGATGTCCTGATTTTAGCCGGGCAATAGTATTGTGTCTTTATCATCTGGCGCCAAGTTTACGCGTCAGCCTGACCTCGCCAACGCCGAGGCGTAAGGTTTTGGCAATGTCTATATCGTCATATCCGTTGGCCGCCAGGCGCAATATTTGTTTGCGCCGGAATTTCGGCTCCGCGCCGGCTATATTAAAGTCCGGCGCGCTATTTTTAACAATTTCCTTTGTATTGTTCTCCGTCGGCGGCGTCTCGTCTTCATCCGGCATCTGCGCCGGAAGGGCGATATGTTTTTTTACTGCGGCAGGCGGCGCCGCGATCTTGCCGTAATTTCTGAGAGATCTTTGGTTTGCGTCAATTTCGCCGTCAAGATGCAAAGCTGTTTTGTAGTTAGCCTTTATAAGCTGTTCGGCAAAAGAAGGCTGCCCGGTTATTTTGCTTTCGGTCCGCTCCGGTTCTTTGCCGCTAATATTCTTTTCCAGTTCGTTCATCGCTATTTTGTATAGTTTTTCTTCCGCTATTTTGTTTCTGATCTTCAATTCATCAATTGTTTCTTCCGCCTGCAGCAGAAGCTGCGCCAAGTCGCCGCTGGCGCCGGATATTCTGTCAACGGCGGCATTAGCCGTTGTTTCGATTTTTTTCTCAAACATTCTCACCTGTTCTTCAAAATCAAGTGAAAACAGGCGTGAAAGCATGCGGCGCTTACACACCAAAAAGAACAGAAGCGACAACAGCGAAAGAACGATTATCACACCTGAATACAATTTAAGCACTTCCTCATGAAATTATATCCAGATTTTTGCCCACCAGCGGATCCAAGCTTACTTTAGCTTTTTTCCCGCCGCCGTCCGGCGTCTCGTCATTGCCGTCCGTCTGCGCGCGATCAGCAGCCTTGAAAAAGTTTTTCTTTTTTTTGCCTTCTTTTTGTTCTTTTTCTTTATCCCGGTTTACCCTGCTGAACTCACCGCGCTGAGTTTCTTGCACTTGTTCCTGGCGCAGCATGGATTCTTTTTGCAGTTTTTCGGCAAACAGCTGCTGACTGGTCGCCGCATGTTCGTTTTGTACTGCCTGAAATTTACCCACATCAGTAGTATGAGGCAAAATAACCTGCATGTCCACCGGCCGTATACTCATAACATCACCTCCGCGTTTTATTTTTTGTCAAACGCCGCGTATACAGTTATAAAAGCCAGCCTTCCGCCGGCGGTTTTGCCCGGCGAATCACCGCGTTCGGAAGCTGAATAAAATTTTATTCTGTTTAAAATTCAGCTTCCGTGGAATGTTAAGACGGATCAGTTCGGTAATTAAGTTGTTTTTATTGATTGTAAGGCGCAAATTTTACTTCGCCGCCGTCCAGATAGAACAAAGAAAATTGCAGAATATCTCTAACCGGGTAAACTGTATTGTTTATGATTAGTTTCACGCCGGGGAAAATTAATCCGCTGCATTTTATCCTGCCGGCGCTGAGTTTAGAAAACTCTTCTTCGATGAAAACAAGCCGTTCTTTTATTTCCTTGATATTGCCCAAAAGTGAAAAATTTGCTTTTGTCATTTTCATGTAAAGTTCCTGCCTGCTTTCCGGCACGACGGCGTTGTCGTCAGGCTTGATCAACAGGAGGGACTTTTTTATGCTTTCCTGTTTGACTAACGTTTCACGATAATTGTCTTTAAGTTTAACATATTCTTCTTTCAGCGCGGGATTTATCCCCACTTCCACTATGGTCGGCGGCGCCATTTGCGTACCGATATTTTTGGAATCAACTTCCTCGCCGGCAGTTATGCGGCCGCCGGCAATAAGCCCTTTGCTGCCCGTTACAAGCACCTTCTTGCCGGCGCTTATCTTGCTGTGCAAGATCGTA
>JAISPA010000207.1 GCA_031275255.1 Acidaminococcales bacterium
GGCGATGGTTAAAGTTTTTTGGCCGCTGGCGGCCAGCGCCCTGGCCAGCGCAGCATCAAAAGCGTCGGCGCGCAGGGACGCGATGGAAAAAGGTATGGCAGCCCGGACCAACCGGCCGGTCAGTTCCTGGATATAAGGATAATCACATACGGCCGCGCCTAAGAGTCCAACCTTAACGGCGCCTGCGGGCCTTTCGGTTATCGCCCGCCAGACCAGTTCCAGATCGCGGCTGCGCGGACGGCGAAAACAATATCCGGCCATGCAAAACCGGCAATGCCGCCCACAGCCGCGAGCAACCTCAATTACAAACATGTTGGCGAACTCAGTCAAAGAGGTTATTATCTGATAGTGTCCGGCGTAGCGGTCAATGTCTCGTACCCACTGCCGCCGGATTTTCGCGGGAGCCGACGGCTCGTGGCGCATGGATATGAGTTTGCCGCTTCCGTCATAAACAGGCTGATAAAAAGCCGGGACATACACCCCCGGTATTTGCGCCAGGGCTTTCAGCCTGTCCAGTCTGTCCGGCCAATCCCTGCTCAGCAGCCACGAAGCAACGACCGCTTCCACGACTTCCTCGCCTTCGCCGATGACAAAAGCATCCACAATCTCCGCCAATGGTTCGGGATTAAAAGTAGCGCAGGGGCCGCCGGCAAACAACAGCGGCGCCTGGTCGCCGCGTTCGGCGGCGGCAGGCGGTATGCCGCTATCTTCCAGCATTGTCAGTAAATTAAAATAATCCAGTTCAAATGACAGCATAATGCCGATAACCGGAAAATCAGCCAATTTTCTTTGGGTTTCCATGCTAAGCGGCGGTTCCCGGCCGCCGTCTTCCCGCGCCGGCAGGAAAAAGCGTTCGCACGCTATATCCCCGCGCTGATTCATTTGACGGTAAATGATATGAAATCCCAAGTTCGACATGCCCACACCGTAGACATTAGGATACAAAAGTGCGCAGGAAGTGCGGGCTCCCGGCGCGAAAACAAAAGCGCCGCTTTCTTTTTTCAGCATTTCTATGTTTTTTTTGCGCGCGCTCCAAGTCAAATAACATACCTCAAATTTTTATAAGTTTTTGCCGTAGCGGCGCAAATAAGGTGCAGCCTCGTATCAGCCATAGCCCGTTTCTCCCTATTTGCTCTGCTGTAAGCTGAATTGCCGCATTTTCTCCGGCAGCAGCGGCCGCTTGGTCTGCCCCGGTTATTTCAGCCGCCCTTTCATTGCGTCAGCAATAGTTTTTAGCGTCTTTATCCTGCCGTAAAATTTGCAGTTTGCCTCGACAATCGTCCAGGGCGCGTACATGGTGGATGTGCGAAAAAGCATTTCGTTGACCGCCGGTTCATACTTGTCCCATTTTTCGCGGTTGCGCCAGTCCTCATCGGTAATTTTCCAATTTTTCAAAGGATTGTCGCGCCTTTCCTCAAACCTTTTCAATTGCTCTTCTTTATCTATTTGCAGCCAGAATTTAAGCATTATGCTGCCGCTGTTAATTAATTGTTCTTCCATTTCGTTAATTTCGCGGTAGGCGCGCCGCCATTCCCCTTCGGCCGCAAACCCCTCCACCCGCTCAACCATGAGGCGGCCATACCAACTGCGGTCAAAAATAGCTACCATACCTTTAACGGGCATTTCTTTCCAAAATCGCCAAAGATAGTTGTAAGAATTGTCAATCGCCCCCGGCGCCGCTATCGGCGTCACATAATAGCCGCGCGGATCCATGTTGGCGGTAACGCGCTTGATTGCGCCGCCTTTGCCGGCCGCGTCCCAACCTTCAAAAACTATTACCGTCGCTATCTCGCGCCGGAATAATTTATATTGCAGCTGTCTGATTTCCTTTTGATATTCTTCCAATTTCTCTTTATACTCATCTTTCCCAATGGTTTTACTCAAATCAACCTTGCTGAGAACGGAAGAAGCAAAGGGCGCATCGGCGGAACCCGCCGGGGAATTGGCGGCGGGTTCCGCTTTTTTGGCCGCCCCGCCGCTTTTTTTTTCCGCAGAAGCAACCTGCGTGAGTTTTTTCGCCAAAACATTTATTATATAGTCCAAAACCTTTATCTGGGCGTAGTTTTCATCTTCCGCTTCTACCGCCGCCCACGGGGCATAAACGGTATCCGTCTTGCTGAACATTTCTTCATAAAGGCTAAAAAGCTGCTTGTAAAGGCCGATTTCCTGCCAGTCTTCCGTGGTTGGCCGCATATTTTTGTCCAGATCCTGCACATTGGCTTTTATGCGCTTTTTATGCGTTTTTTCGGAAATATGCGTAAAAAATTTAATGATCACATGATTATCATCAGCCAGCAAGCGCTCAAACGCATTGATGTCATTAAAGGCGCGGCTGGTTTCTTCGGCATTGATTTCCCCTCTGGCGGCTCTATTTACTATTTGCCCGTACCAACTGCGATCGAAAATGGAAATGCTGCCCTTTGCGGGCAATTTTTTCCAGAATTGCCAGAAAAACGGCCTGCTGCGTTCCTCGTCGTTCGGAAAATAGGCTGTATAAACTTTAAACCCGCGCGGGTCCATAGCCTGCACCAGGGAATTGATGATAACGCCTTTGCCGGCGCCGTGCCATCCTTCAAAAGTTATCACAACCGGTACGTTCGCCGCGCGCAAAGACCGCTGCAATTCCCCCAGTTTTTCCATCCGTTCGCCGCGCGCCCGGGAGAAATGCTTTTTATCCATTTTCTGGCTAAGATCAAGAGTATTAAGCAAAATAGCACCCCTTTTCAGATATTCGCCGGTTTCATTCCTGCCGTGCCGCCGGCTTTTTAATGAGCATAACCAGGATAAGGCTCAAAAGGCCGAGAAAAACGAAAATGGCAAACGAATAATAATAATACTGCGTACTCATCTTAATTTCCCCCATAAGGTAAGGGCCGATAAAAGAAGAAAGCAGCATGGGCGTTGTAACAAGCCCATAGTTTTCGGAAAAATATTTCATGCCAAAAAAATCCCGCGTAAACGACACGCCGATCAGGTTCACGCTGCCGTAGGAAAGCCCGCACAACCCACAGGCAAAAACAACTGCAAAGCTGCTGCTGAAACTATAGGCTGCGCTCAGGATAAAAAAAGCCGCAATGAACAGCACACTGCTCAAAAGCATCGTTTTTCTGAAACCCATATATTCCCAGCTTAACCCGCAAAGCATCCGCCCGAAAGCGTTCGCAAAAGACAGTATGCCCAAAGACAGCACGGCGGTTTCGTAACTTACGCCAAGTTCCAGCGCCGCCGGCACGGCGTGTCCGATAAGGCCTATGCCGCCCGCGACGATGATGAGCCGTATTGCCCAT
>JAISPA010000225.1 GCA_031275255.1 Acidaminococcales bacterium
GTTACGGCAAGGTGATCAGAGGCGGCTTTTTCATCCTGCTGCCTGTCCTCTTGCTGCTCCTTAATACCGGGGACGCGCTTTTGGCCACCCTGCTCATCCTGCCGCTGGCTTTCTCCCTCAATCTTTCTTTTGGCTCGCTCGTTACCCTGGGGCAGGGATTTCTTCCCGGGCGCCTGGGGATGGCCTCCGGCATCATGCTGGGCGCCAACGTCAGTATAGGCGGCCTGTCAATGCCAGGGCTTGGCTGGATTGGCGACCATTACGGCTTAATGGCCGCCATGTACGCTATCGCCACAGTTTCCGCCCTGGCCATCTTATTTACTTTTACCTTGCCGCAACCGCGGGCCGTAGAAGTTTCGCGATGATGACCCGACCGATAAATTATACTGTTCCCCTGTTAAAACACGGATAATATTGGCGAGCTGGTTTGCCGCCTTGCGAGGCGCAAAACGCAGGCAATATTCGTAGGAGCGAGGCTTGTACAATCCAAGGATGGACAAATGCCGGACACGCCACGGACGGCTGGTGTCCGGCCCTCGCCCGCGTGGCAAAGCATCTTCAAGGCAGAGGGTGATGGCTTCTTTCATGGTCCGGCCCTCGCCCGCGTGGCAAAGCAGCCGCAAAAATGCCGCGCTTTTAGCTGGGGAACAGTATTAGGCTTCCGGCGGCAGAAGATTCGATTACCGCTGCCGGTAAGTTCGGCGATAAAGCGACAAAAAGCCAGCCTGAATATGGCTGGCTTTTTGCCGTTTCGTGTTTTTCCGATATTTTCAGCTTACGCGGCGGGCGGCGTATGAGCGGCGGCAATTTCCCGCAAGGTGCGGTAGAAGGTTTCCACATCAATGGGTTTGGTAAGATGACCCTTCATACCCAAGTCGAAACAGCGTTTCTTTTCCTCATCAAAGGCGTGGGCGGTCAGGGCAAAGATCGGGATGTTCCGGTATTGTGGCATATCCAGGATGGTTTTGGTCGCTTCATAGCCGTCCATTACCGGCATTTGCAGATCCATGAAAATAAGGTCAAAGGGCGGCTGTCCATTATTGGCTAAGGTAGCCTTAGTCAAGCATTCCAAGGCTTCCCGGCCGTTTTGCGCCTCGGTAACCTCAACGCCGACGGCGGTCAGTAATTCTGTGGCAATCAAAGCGTTGACTTCGTTGTCTTCCACCAGTAAAACGCGCATACCGCGCAATGAAGCATTCTCATCTTTATACGCCTCTTCCGCCGGCGCCTCCTGTAGGGGCGGCGTCTTCGCAAGCGGTAATGTACAGGAAAAGCTGAATGTCGTTCCTTTGCCCTCTTTACTGGCGACGGTTATTTTTCCTCCCATCAATTCAACCATCTGGCGGGTAATGGTCAGGCCAAGCCCGGCGCCGCCGTATTTGCGGGTAGCGGAGTTGTCAGCCTGATTGAAAGCGAAGAAAATATTTCCCTGCTGTTCCTCGCTCATGCCGATACCCGTATCCTCCACAGCGAAGTCAACCGTAACATCTTCGCTTCCATGCCGCGCAACAGCGGCGCTAACAGTAATGGAGCCTTTTTCGGTAAATTTGTAGGCGTTATTGATAAGATTGATAAATATCTGCTGCAGCCGCATCGGATCGCCTATGACGGCGGGCGGAAGGGATGGATCCAGTTCCAGGCGGAAAGCTATATCGGAGGCGGCGTTCTGTTCCTTGTAGAAATCCGCCAGGTCATTAAGCAGCTGCCGAACGTCAAACGGGACTTTTTGCAATTGCATGGCGCCGGCATCGGCTTTGGAAAAATCAAGAATTTCGTCAATAATGCTGAGCAAGGCGGCGGCGGAACGGCGCATCTTTTTCGTATATTCGCGCTGTTTGCCATCCATCGGCGTTTTGAGCAGCAGATGAGTCAGACCGAGGACGGCATTCAAAGGCGTGCGGATTTCATGGCTCATGTTGGCCAAAAAGAGGCTTTTTGCTTTGTTGGCCGCCATAGCCGCCGACATTGCGTTCTTTAACTCCAGCAACGTACGCACGCGGGCCAACAGCTCGTCTTTATCAAACGGTTTTTGAATATAATCATTAGCGCCGGACTGGAAGCCTAAAACGATATCCTGTATCTGGTTTTTGGCCGTCAGCATCACTATAGGCAAATCAAACAGCGAATATTGTTCCCTTAACCGCTGACAAACTTCATATCCAGACATTTTGGGCATCATGACGTCCAAAAGCACCAGATCGAATTCTTTGCCGCCATTTATCATTTCAAGAGCTTCCGCGCCGCTATAGGTTTTGAATACGGAATAATTCCTTATTGTCAGAAGATTGCTCAGCACTTGAATATTGACCGGCTCGTCGTCGACGATAAGTATCTTGTAAGTTCCTTCCGCCGCCCCGTTTTGGCCATGTTCCTCCGGCAGGACGTTCTCGGCGAAATCTTCCGTGTCTATGATCGTTCTTACGTTTTTCGCTGTGTCAATATCCGCGCTCTTTACGTTTGACAGCGGCAGTGTAAAGGTAAACCTGGAACCTTTTCCCAATTTTGACTCAACGCTTATGGTTCCCCCATGCAATTCGACGATTTTTCTGGTTATCGACAGGCCCAGGCCCGTCCCTCCGTATTCTCTCGCCGTGGAGCCGTCAGCCTGTTCGAAGGACTCAAAGATTCTGTCAAATTTATCTTCAGAAATGCCAATGCCCGTATCTTCAACGGAAATTGCGGCCATATTGTCTGAGGTATTGGCTGATACGCTGATCCGGCCTTTTTCGGTAAACTTGACCGCATTGCCGATAAGATTGTAAAGTATTTGTTGCAGCCGGTTTTCATCCGCATTGATTAAAGAAATGGAACTATCAATCTCATTGACCAGCGTAATGTCTTTGTCTTTAATCAGCGGTTTGGACAAAACTATGACTGTGTCCACGATTATTTTCAGATCGACAGGCTTTATTTGCAACACTATTTCTTTGTTTTTCAGCCTGGTAAAATCCAATATGTCATTTACCATGTGGGAAAGCCGCTTGCCGCTGTTGGCAACAATCGCCAGGTTATATTTTTGCTCATTGGTAAGCGCGCCGACCGCTCCGTCGATCATGGACTCGACGATGCCGATAATGCCGTTGAGCGGCGTACGCAGCTCGTGGGAGGTGTTTGCCAGAAATTCGTCCTTCAATTCATTCAGCCTGTTCAGGTACAGATTCTTTTCTTCCAGCTCCTTGGCATACTTTTGCATCTGTTTGATAAGATTGTCAATCTTTTCCGCCATGAAATTAAACGCTTTTGACAAAGCGCCGATTTCGTCGTTGCTCTCAATTAACGGCGCCTTTGTGTCAAAATTTCCCTCGCCGAGAATTTTCGCCGTATTTGACAGCACGAGCAAGGGCCTTGTAACGCTTCTGGCAATCATATAAAGTATCAGCGCTATAATGCAGATGGCTATCAGGGACACTGCGGCGACATAGTTTCTGATGCTGTTCGCGTTGTCGAGGATCTTTGACATGGGGATGCTGACCGCGACCGACCAGGGAGTGGTAACATCGCTGAATTGAATGGGGGCGTAGACCGTATAAAAATCCTTGCTGCCGGCAATGTATTTCCGGCCGTTTTTAATGGCGTCTTTCGCTTCCGCCGCATAATGCAGCACGGCCTGGTCAGCCTGGAGCATCGCCAGCGCCAGCTCGGGCGTCAGCAAGGACAAATCAAGATTGGCCTTGTCGCGGTTTTCCGCGTAATCTTTTAACCCGGCGGCAAACTGCTTGTCTTGCTCGTATTTTGCCGACTGTTCTTTATCGGACGGATCAGGAACGGGGTTTTCGTCGATATACCCATTCGCGTATTTTATGGAATCCGCAACCTTTGAAGGGTCGGAGATCAACATTTCATAAGCCAGCGCTTCCGCCAAACCTTTCCCCAAATGCGGCTTGTCGGGATGGGCCACGATAACGCCCGCGTTGGAAAAAATCTCCGTATATCCTTCCTGTTCATGCGGATTTACCTTGGAAATCATCTCCTGCAGCTTATCAAGGACTATGTCGGAAGATACGATGCCGATGAACCTGTCATTATGAATTATCGGGAAAACCATGCTGGCCAACATCACAGGGTTTCCCTGCACTTCGTAGGGGTAAGGGTCGGTAATATATTCGTGCCGCTCGTTTTTAGGTACGATATACCAATCCGAGATGTCAATGTCGTACAAAGGTTCAACGGCGATGTTGCCGCCGAGCTTGTTCCAATAAGGCGCATAACGCCCCGTATCGTCGTATTCTGGCCCGACGCCGGCGTATT
>JAISPA010000280.1 GCA_031275255.1 Acidaminococcales bacterium
CTTCAACTGGCGGGGGAAAACACCTGAAAACGGACGGGAAAAACGGGCGGCTTCCCGGCCGGGAACCGCTCCCGCGCTTTCGGCGTTTTATCCTTGAACCGGGGCGTGTTGATACTGCCGCTAAACGCCCGTCTTCCGGCGCATTTTCCTTTATGCTTTGTTGAAAAATTTTTAAGTATGCTTTCAATTTTTCGCCGCGCCTGACGAAAAATCCGCGCAGAACCGGAACATTTCGGATAATATCAATACGCCCTGAAAAACTTTGGCCGCTGGCAAAGGAGAAACTTAACCGTGATTTATAACTTTCCGGCCTGGCAGTTGTTCATGCTGTCTGTGGGCAGTTTGGTTTCGGTTGTCGCGCAGCCGCTTTTTTATTTTGTTATTTTTATGATTTACTGGCAATACCGGAAATTAGCCGCGCGGCAATACGTAATGTTCAGACATAAAACCCTGCCGGTCAGGCGGGCGGTGCTGCAATCCGCCGTTACCGGCATGCTGGGCGGTCTTATCGCCAGCATGATCGTCCTCTTGACCGGTCTCTCCATCAACGGCATAGGGCTACAGTATATTTGGCCGCTGGCTGTTCTGCTCTTTTTGCTGAACGTCCGCTTTGTATGTTTTGCTTACGCCGGCGGGCTCGTCGCTTTAAGCAACGTATTTTTCGGCTGGCCGGACATTGATCCTTCGCACATGCTCGCGCTGGTGGCAATACTGCACGTTACCGAAGGAATATTGGTTTTGTGCGGCGGCAGCCATGCCGATTTGCCTATATATCTGTTTTTTAAGGGGAGGGCGGTGGGCGGCTTCCTGCTGACAAATTTCTGGCCGGTACCGCTTGTTTTGCTCATCTTTGCCGGCCTTGCGCCGGAAAAGGTCCCGGACATACTCAGCATGCCGGATTGGTGGCCTCTTTTTCCGCCGCAAGGGGTGTCCGTCAACCGCGAAAGCGTATTTGCGCCGATCACTGTTATCGCCGCCTTAGGCTACAGCAGCGTGTCCGTTACCACGACGCCCGCCCGGAAACGGCTGGAATCCGGCGTTTTGCTTTTCTGCTACAGCGCGGTTTTATTTGCGGCGGCTTATCTTAGCATAGGCCGACCTTTATACGCCGCCGCCGCCGCGCTGATCTCCTTTCTGGGGCATGAGGCGGTCATCCGTATCGACCGGAAACTGGAAAACCGCCGGCTGCCGCTTTATCAAAATCAACCGGGAAAATTCGCGGCTCTGGCGACCGTTTACGGTTCCCCGGCGCAAAAAGCCGGGCTTAAAGCCAACGACGTTATCCTGCGCCTCAACGGCATAAGGGTGTATTGTGAAGAAGACTTCCTGCTGGCGGCGGATTTTTTGCCGCCGCATTTTGATATGGAAATAGTGCGGGACGGCCGCGAGATCCTCCTTCCGGTTACAAAAACGGCGGAAAGCAAGGGTGTGCTGGGTATCATCAGAATGCCGGTGCTGGGGCGGGATTATCTGGCGCAAATCAGCGCCGACCATTCATTTTTATACAAATTCTGCGAAAAACACCTGTTCCGCCGGTTCAAAAGGCGCTGACCGGGGGCGCCCTCAGCTTTCCGGGGCGGGCGCGCCGCGCTTGCTAAAGCCTGCGGCCGGCTTTGACCAAAAACAGTTGTGTGACGAGGAAAAACCGCATGGATTTTAAATTGCAAGCCCCTTTCGCGCCTACGGGCGATCAGCCGCAGGCGGTCGACTTGCTTGTTTGCGGCCTGGCGGCCGGCAAAAAAAACCAAGTGCTTTTAGGCGCTACCGGCACAGGCAAAACCTTTACCATCGCGTCGGTCATAGAAAAAATCAACCGCCCCACGCTCGTGCTGGCGCACAACAAAACGCTGGCCGCGCAGCTGGCCAGCGAATTCAAAGAGTTTTTCCCCGGCAACGCCGTGGAATATTTTGTTTCCTATTATGACTATTACCAGCCGGAAGCGTACTTGCCGCAAAGCGACACCTATATAGAAAAAGACGCCTCCATCAACGACGAAATCGACAAACTGCGCCATTCGGCCACCAGTTCCCTTTTTGAGCGCCGGGACGTCATAGTGGTGGCGAGCGTCTCTTGCATTTACGGCCTGGGCGCGCCGGACGACTACTATAAACTCGTGCTTTCGCTAAGGCCCGGCCAGCAAGTCCGCCGGGAAGCGATCCTGCGCAAACTTGTGGAAATACAATACGGGCGCAACGACCTTAGCCTCACCCGCGGCTCCTTCCGCGTGCGCGGCGACGTAATCGAGGTGTACCCCGCCTCTTTCCACGACCGCGCCGTGCGTATAGAGCTTTTCGGCGACGAAGTCGAGAAAATATACGAATTCGACGTAATTACCGGCAACATTCTGGCGGCGCGCAGCCACATCGCCGTCTATCCGGCCTCCCACTATGTTACCTCATCGGAAAACATGCAGCGGGCGCTGGCCGATATAGAAAAAGAACTGGCGGAACGGCTGGCCGAACTGCAAACCGCCGGAAAACTGGTGGACGCCCAGCGGCTGGAGCAGCGCGTGCGCTACGACATGGAAATGATGGGCGAGATGGGCTACTGTTCCGGCATAGAAAACTATTCGCGGCATCTGACCGGCCGTTCGGCGGGCGAACCGCCGTTTACGCTGCTGGATTACTTCCCGGAAGACTTTCTCATGGTGATCGACGAATCGCACGTAACCATACCGCAGGTACGCGCCATGCATGCGGGCGACCGCTCGCGCAAAGACATGCTGGTGGAATACGGGTTTCGCCTGCCGTCGGCTTATGACAACCGCCCGCTGACCTTCGCGGAGTTTGAAAAGCGCGTGGGGCAGACCATCTACGTTTCCGCTACGCCCGCCGCCTATGAACTCGGCCGGGCGGAAGCGGTGGCGCGCCAGATAATCAGGCCGACCGGCCTTCTGGACCCGGAAATAAAAGTCCGTCCGCTTAAAGGGCAGATAGACGACCTGTGCGGCGAGATAAAGGCGGCGGCCGCGCGCGGCGAGCGGGCGCTGGTTACCACCCTCACCAAGAAAATGGCCGAAGGGCTGACCGAATACCTGAGCTGCGCCGGTATAAGAGTACGCTACCTGCATTCGGACATCGCGACCATAGAGCGGGCCGAGATCATCCACGACCTCCGGGCCGGGGAATTTGACGCGCTGGTGGGCATCAACCTGCTGCGCGAAGGGCTTGACCTGCCGGAAGTCTCGCTGGTGGCCATACTGGACGCGGACAAAGAAGGATTTTTGCGTTCCGAAATATCGCTCATCCAGACGATCGGCCGGGCCGCGCGCAACAGCAACGGACTGGTGATCATGTACGCGGACTCCGTTACCGGCTCCATGCGCGGCGCCATCGAAGAAACCGCGCGGCGGCGGCGGCGGCAGGACGCCTACAACAAAGCGCACCATATCATTCCCAGGACGATCGAGAAAAAAGTCCGCGAACTGATCAAGATTACCAGAATTGCCGAAGACGTAAGCGTCTATAAAGACAAAAAAGATCTGCCTGCCCTGACGCGGGCGGAATTGGAAAAATTGGCCGCCCGGCTGGAAAAAGAAATGCGGGCGGCCGCGAGCGACCTGGACTTTGAAAGCGCCGCCTTGCTGCGCGACCAGCTGATAATAGTCAGGGGAAAGCTCGGCCGGCCACTGG